>NZ_JAHABE010000009.1:0-97527 GCF_018376515.1 Veillonella sp. oral taxon 158
GGTGATTTTTTTGTATAACTTTCGTTGCCGCACCCGCATAGCGGGTGGTTTTATGATTCGCGACTACGTCGCGAACCAGTCTAAAGACAATAACAAAAAGGAGTAAGGCCTAGGCCTTACTCCTTTAATTTAGCATTTTAATTTGAATTAGTTCAAATCTGCTGTACAGTTAGGACATTTAACTGCATCAACATGAATTTCTGTTTTACAGAATGGACATTCTTTAGTTGCTGGTGCTTCAGCAGCTTCTTCTTCTTTCGCGTTTTTCATCATTTTAGCCAATGCACGAACCATCAAGAATACAACGAATGCCAAGATCAAGAATTGAATCAAGTCGGTGATGAATGTACCGTATGGCAATACAGAACCAGCTGCACGAGCTGTAGCAATATCAGCACCAGCCATGAATGCATCTTTAGAACCTGCGCTCAATGGCAAGTACAAGTTGCTGAAATCAATACCACCTGTGAATAAGCTAATAAGAGGCATGAACAAGTTGCTTACAACAGAGTTAACCAACGCTGTGAAAGCAGCACCAATAATCATACCAATAGCTAGGTCCATCATGTTACCTTTGAAGGCAAAAGCTTTAAAATCGTTCAAAAAATCTTTCATTTCACTACTCCTAGATACACTTAATTGAGAATGCGTTAATAACTGTACTAATCATAAAGGAAAGATGAAGAGATGTCAAGAATTTTCGATTTAGTTTTTCGAATTTATTTAATATAGTTTTTCATAAATTTATCTATTATTGTAATAAACCAGCAATTATGCGTACTTTTCGCACCATATCATTATATATTTCTCCAAAAATTTTATTTGAAATACGTAAAAAATAGAGTCTAATCCTATATCGCTTAGAATCTATTAATTAGAAAAAATAATTTATAGTCCTATATATTATATATACTATTATATGTTTATATATAATATATGTTTATATCTAATATATGTTTATACCTAAGGAAAGAGCTTTAGCCCGTTCTATAACTGCAACAAATGCCGGCGGTATCATTTCGGCCTCTAAGAATTGACTGATACGACGCCCTACAATAACACCTTTGTTAGCGTAGAACCAAGAGAAATAATAAATATGTAAATCATCTAATTTGTGATCTGAAATATTTGGTAAGCATCGTTGTACAATTTGCTTTTTCATAATCCCTAGCTTAGCATAACCTCGTCGGGCCATATCCTTTGTCACCATTGGCCTTGCATCATCAATTATATCCTTAATAATAGCATCCATAATGAAACGTTTACGCAAGGATAATAGATGAGTAACAAAGTCCATTTCAAAACATATTTCCTCTGTATAGAATATATTGCTATGGGCTTTAGCGTATTTCCCTTCTACATCGCGATCATAGAGAGCAACAGTAGGGATGGCAAATCGATTAAACAGTTTTTGTAGTTTACTAATAGAAGACTCACCACGTGCATTGATAAGACATATACCAAAGTAATCAAAATCTACACCTAATTTTTTCCCAAAGCCAGCAAAACTACCATACTCTGTTTCACCCTCTACAAGGATGATACACCGTGCATAAAGTGCCTCTTTAGCCTCAGGGAAGTGCATGATTAAGTGCTTTTCTACCTCCTTAGGGAAATTAAAGGTCACTCCACAAGCAGCACAAACCATATTGTGCTCATCACGATACAGACGAATGATATGACGATAGTCGTCAACTAGCGCATCCGTACTATGGGTAACAACAAAGAGTTGGCCTAAAAGACCATCAATGTTAAATACATCTCTTAGCAACGCCAAAAATTCTTCGTTTTCATTCGTTGCAATTTGGCGATAATAATTTAGCACGGCTCGTTGCAAGTACGGACTTAAGTGTAACTCTGGCTCATCGACACTAATAAAAATAGGTAAATACTTACGCCCCTTTTCATCACATACAAGAAGGGACTCTAAATTCGTGGTAGCACTATTAATCTTCATATAGATTTGCGCCAAAATCTTAAGGGCTACGGCCATAATTAAACGCACATTATCAGAAGAGTATTTCCGTTCCATCGCAGACGATGTGGACAACACCTCTATGAGGTGTTGAATATTAAGCATACAATAAGGATCTAAATCCTTACGCAAACTGACGATTTCACGTTGTACATCATTGGTTACCATTTCCAATCTAGACACATAGTCCTCTAATAGCTTACCTAACTCTACATAAACTGAAGATGGAATAGTAAACAACTCTTGTTCAGAAGTATCTCGATGACACATATATAAAGCATGCCGAATCATAGATAGCGCCATAGGTTCAACACCTTTATCAGTCACGCTATATAGGCGCGGATATACCTCTTGTACCACTTGCTCTAATCGCAGTCGATAGGTTGGCCCCTCATTAGGGGTAAACATATTTTTATAATTTAATTCACCAAGTGATAGTTCAAAATCTATGCGAATCGGTTTATGTACATCTGTAAAATCATGCTCATTAAAACCGTGACATTCCATCACAATTTCCAAGAGATCTAAAAAGTTAGACTTACCTACTGCATTTTCACCAACGAAATAATTAATATCATTGTGAAAGCTCAAGGTCACATCAGCCAAGTTGCGATAGTTTTCAATATGCATCCATTTTATATACATAGCCCCTCCTTCTGCAGCTACTTTCAAAACGAAAGAGCCCTAGTATATTTTAATAACAATCCGATACATCATTATCTCAGATATTTTCCACACCTATATGTAAAAAGGTGCCAATCACGAATGTGATCAGCACCCCACTGTCATACAACGTTTGATATTGTATATATTCGACATTTATTTAATTTTATCCTCTATAACCTTTCCTTCACGCAAAGGACCACTTTGCGCTTTAAGGCGTGCTAGCATAACAGAGGACACAAACATGGCAATACCAGCCCCAACGGTTTCGATGGATAAGCTTTCACCAAAAAACAAGAATCCATAGAAGGAACTAATAAATACGCCAACGTATTGCAAGAATTGAGCCACTACAGCATTTGTGGTAACAAAAGCACCGGTCAAGAAGAACTGAGCCACCACGCTAATACCACCGATGGCTAAAATAATAAGCCAGTCTGTACCTTGTGGCATAACCAATGTATCAGTTGTCACTAGACCTGCAATCATACCAGTAATCATGAAATAAGCCATAATTTCAAAATTACTATGTTGACCACGTTTAGAGATCAATCGGATTGTCGTATAAGCCCCTGCAGACAAGGCAGCACCTAAAATTGCCACCAAGGCATACCAAGTAAAACCAGTAAAGCTAAATGGATTTACCATTACCATTACAGCTACAAAGATTAAAAGAAGCCATTTACCTGCCCCTTTAGGCACACGTTCCTTAAGAAATACAGAACTAAATATAAGTACAAATATGCCAGATGTTTGAAATAGAATCGTTGCATCGGACAATTTTAAATGCACCAATGCAATAAAGTTACATACCATACCAAAGCCACCGTAAAGGCCGCGCATGATAAGATAACCTCTATCCTCTTTAGAGAACCGAATGCCTTGCGTATACATAACGATGAGAACTGCTACGGTCCCAAATAAACCGCGGAAGAAGGCAATTTCCCCAGACGGAATATTAGAGCCTAGCATTTTTACAAACAAGTTCATCGTACTCAACAAGAGAGCCGACAGCAGTGCATACATTAGGCCTTTTTTAGCCATACTACCTCCCTATATACTAAATCATACTATCCCTTAACAAAATATATGCCGCCCTTCTAATGAAAGGCGGCATTGTATTATTTAGAGAATGTATTTACAAAATCCAAGATTTCTTGCTTCATATTCTCTTTATCGATTGCTTTTGTAAAGCGCAATGGTTTAGATTGTAATGCTTCTAATTGTTTAGGGAACGCCACACCTGTTACAGCAGAGATATTATCTAAGCTTTCATAAGGAGTCTCGCCCACCTTAATGTCCAACGCCTCACAGATTGGTGTAGGGAATTTGAACGGATGTGCAGTAGATGCAATTACAGTGTGACGAGCACCATCTTCAGGATGTTTTTCCAATTCCTTCATGTACGCACCCATAGCAACCGCCGTATGAGGGTCCATTACATAACCATAGGAATTGTATACTTGTTGAATAATCGCTTTTGTTTCTTCATCACTAACGTAAGCACCAGCAAAATTAGCTTTAACGCGTTTGAACTCTTCTTCATTAACAGTCAATTTACCAGTAGACTTAAGATCTTTCATCCAACCTGCTGTACGTTCACTGTCTTCACCAGAAATATAGTACAAGAAGCGTTCAAAGTTAGAGGATTCAAGAATATCCATGGACGGAGAAATCGTCGTATAGAACGGACGATTCATATCGTATGTACCATTTTCAAAGAAATCAGTAAGTACGTTATTTTGATTAGATGCACAAACCAATTTGCCAATAGGAATACCCATTTTCTTAGCATAGTAAGCAGCCAAGATATTACCGAAGTTACCTGTTGGAACAACTACGTTAAAAGCTTCGTCTTCATGGATAGCACCTTGTGCTACGAGCTCAGCATAGGCATTTACATAGTACACTACTTGCGGTGCCAAACGGCCGATGTTAATGGAGTTCGCACTAGAGAACATAACGCCTTTTGCAGCAACCTCTTCGGCTGTAGCTTTATCTACAAATAAACGTTTCAAGAATTGTTGAGCATCGTCGAAATTGCCGTGAATAGCAGTTACATTAACGTTCTCCCCTTCTTGCTTTTGCATTTGCTCGGCTTGCATTGGGCTTACGCCATCTGTTGGGTAGAATACTTGGATATGTGTACCAGGCACATCTTTAAATCCTTCAAGAGCAGCTTTACCAGTATCACCAGATGTAGCAGTTAAGATAAGAACCTCTTTATTCTCACCTTCTGCTTCTTTAGCAGCTACTAAAAGGTAAGGGAATAAAGATAATGCCATATCCTTGAAAGCTTGTGTACGGCCATGGAATAGTTCCAAGACAGATACTTTTTCTAAGATAGAATGTAATGGTGCAATATCGCGTGTGCTAAAGTTAGCATCAGAATAGGCAGAGTTGATCATTTCATTTAAATGAGCCTCAGAGAAGCATGGGAACAACTTAGCTAATACAACAGCTGCTACCTCTTGATAGTTTTTATCTTTCACATCATTGTAAGTTAAACAGTTCGTAGGGAATAGAGATGGTACGTATAGACCACCATCCTCTGCTAAGCCGTGCAACAATGCATATGTTTCATTTACCGCAACGGTACCGCGGGTGCTAGTATAATTCATTGAATACCTCATTTATAACTACAATGTATTTTTCGAGTCTAATAGAATTATTATAGCATAAAAGCGCCCTAAAAGGGGCGCTTCTATAGAATAATATATTATTTTTATTATATAAAGATTTAACTAATGTAATTAACCTGTTATTTGACTTATTATAGGAATATTGAAGTTGGCAACACCTATAAATTCAAATCGATTATAGTTCACCTTCTGCTATCGCGTCTAATGTATCAAGGGATGGGATGAAGAATAACATGCCTGTAATCGGTTTAGAATAGTCGAGCAACTTATCGTTTTGCGTAAACATATTAGTAAGCATTGTTTTAGTTACATCCCAGTAACGAGCATAACCGATAAAGTATGTGCCGCGTACACCTTGGCCAGGTTGAGCAAATGCTACATTCATACGCACGATTTTATGTTCTTTATCATCGCGATTATCTTGAGCCACTACATTATGAGCTGCTGGATCTTTTTCATCATCTTCTAACTCAATATCGCTGAATTTACGACGGCCAATGAACTTTTCTTGCATTTCTGTAGGAAGAGCACGCCACGCATCAAGATCGTGTTCATATTTTTGAGCAAATGCATAAGAACCATTAGTGAATTCAGGATCTTCATCACCAATAACGCCCCACTCTACAGCTTCTTGACCAACAGGGTTTTCAGTACCATCTACGAAATCAATGATGGCGCGACCTTGTTCATAATGGAAGCCATGAGTTTCATCTACTACAGATGTAATAGGACGTAAGAACTCCATAATTTGATCCACTACAGTATATGTAACGGACTCATCATTGGAACGTACATGCAAGAATAAATCAGCTGCTACAGCTGGTACGTCTTGTTTATCACCTTTAATACCTTGGAAGTCTTCTAACTCTTTTGGTACAGGTGCATTAGGGAATAAATAATCCCATGCTTTACGGCTGAAACCAAAAGCAATGCCCAAACCTGCACCATTTGCACGAATACTTACAGAACGTTTAATTGCTTGGATTCTATCTGCCATATCTTGAATCACTTCAAGCTCTGCGTTATGATCCTCGCGGTTTAATAACAATGTTGTGAAATTGACACTTTGGCCAGCATCTTTATACACATCTTGTGTTCTAGAAATATCTACTGCCATCGAGTACCTCCTAATGAGAAAAATTCTTATATAGTAATCATAAGCTATTAAGCCCGTATTGTCTATAAGATATAAGACATGCTATACCCAATAAACTCATCACAGCTATTAGAAAACTTTCAGAAAAGGTGACATTTAAAAGCTTAAAATATCAATTGATCATATATTTTTTTTGGTATTTGTTCAATAGGCTTATTTTTTTCAATCGCAGTCGCTAAGGCATCAATTCCTTTTTCTATTTCGGATAGCTCATAGCCATAAAGAGGATCCATATAAATAACTCTATCCAAAGAGTTTTCACCAAATATGGCTAAGTATAAATCTGTAAGTTTTTTTAATTGTATAAGTGCATTTTCTACTTCTGTATTCATCTAACCCGCCTCTATACGAATAAAAATCACTCCAATAAAATTAATGCTGTCATTTTACAAATAGAGTACTTTACTGCATTTTATATTCTCTTATTTACCTATATTTCTACATATTTTTAATAAAATGATGTCAAAATGATGTCATAAAATATATACATTATATGTGATGATCCATTTCTTCACCATATAGTCTTTCCATTCCTTGACGGGTTACAAGCCAATTCTTACCAGATTTTCTAGCTTCATCTTCGGTAAATTGTTTATTTGCATATCTCTTTAAGCAGCATTGCTTAATAGAATCAGCTGGTACATTCCATCTTTCACCAGCCTCTTGTGTAGTCATCACGTCATCTAGTTTCATTATAGTACTCCTAATATTACTAATAGATTATATATGGTTAATATAAAGGCAATAATACTAATTATTAAAGTTAATCTTGTATACTTAAGCAAGGTGATTTTTTTGTATAACTTTCGTTGCCGCACCCGCATAGCGGGTGGTTTTATGATTCACGACTACGTCACGAACCAATCTAAAAACAATAACAAGAAAAACCCGCACAGTAGTGCGGGTTTATTTGGTGGACCACCAGGGGTTCGAACCCTGGACACCCTGATTAAGAGTCAGGTGCTCTGCCAGCTGAGCTAGTGGTCCATGACACGACTAATTATATGCCTCTTTTATAGGAATGTAAAGAATATTTATTACATTCCTATAAAACATGTGCATTAATATTGTAACACCCAATCTTTCATGGTATTACAAGCCTCTGTAGGGAGTAAATCACTCGTTCCTACGCAGTCTTCACCACTATATAGTTGAAGCACACTATGTGTACGACTTACCTCTTTAACAACGACATGTGTTAGAGTATCCTTAGGTACACTAAATTGCAAACCGTAACGGCCAAAATAGGTAAATACAGCTTTTACAGTATCGTACTCTATATGGACTTGAAGAAATTTACCACCAGGCCAGCATGATTCAATATTTTCTTTTGATCTTGGTTTTAGAAAATCAAAAAATCCCATACTACCCTCCAATGCGCCACATTGGACGTTCTGGTTTATCCATCCCTATACCATCATGTCGTTCTTGTTTACGTTGTAAAGCACGCTCAATATGCTCAGCTAATGCCTCTGCTGTAGCGCCATTTCGCACAAGGGAAACTAAATCGGCCTCATCATCACGCAGTAAACATAAGCGCATCTGACCATCTGATGTGAGTCGAACCCGATTACATGTATCACAATAGCTATGAGACATTGAGAAAATAAAGCCTACCGCCTTACCACTTGGTAATGCTAAATACGTAGCAGGTCCAAAACCATATATAGAGTGAACCTCCGTAAGAGGTCCTCCACTCACACGTTCCAATTGAGCCTTCCACTCATCAAAGGTTGGACCATGAAATGCATCACCTTGGAACGGCATATACTCGATAAAACGCCAAACAACAGGCCACTTTTCTACATACTGCAATAAAGATTTAACTTCTTCATCAGACCAGTAGCGAGATAAAACGGTATTAATCTTTACAGATTTAAAATTAGCATTAATAGCACTTCGTATGCCTTCTAGTACAGACTCAAGTTGCCCCTCTTTACCTACACAAGTAGCAAAAGCTTCACTTTCAAGCGAGTCTAAACTAATATTCACGCGGTTTAACCCGAGTTTTTTCAACCGTTGCGCTCGAGATGCCAAGAGACTACCATTAGTAGTCATCGAAATATCTTCAAACCAACCTGTATCATTAATGCGACCTAGAAGCTCTTCAATATGAGGATATAACAATGGCTCACCACCAGTAAGGCGCACAGCTTTTACACCAATCTGATGGAAAGCCTCTAAAATAGTCATCCATTCATCAACAGTTAATAGTTGTGTTTGACTTTGAGGCGTAATTTCTGCAGGTCGGCAATAGGGACAACAGAAATTACACGCATCTGTCAGCGACAGACGTACATATTCAATTGTACGGCCCCATGCGTCTTTCATAACACACCTCGTTTACCAATACAGAATTATTTAATAATAGATACTTCATCACCTACGTAAATTGTACCATTTTTAAGAACCTTACCAAAAATGCCTTGTGTCGGCATAATGCAAGAACCAACTTGTTTCATGATTTCACAACCATGGTGACATTCCTTACCGATTTGTGTGATTTCAAGAATAACGTCTTTACCGACTTGTAGTTGTGTACCTACTGCCAATTCATACAGTACCATACCTTCAACTGTAATATTTTCAGCGAAATCACCAGGTTTTACATCCGCCCCTTGAGCACGCATATGGTCGATACTTGCAATGCCAAGCAAACTAATTTGACGGTGCCAATTGCCTGCGTGAGCATCACCTTCCATACCATGATCTACGATAAGATTTGCGGATTCAATATTATGTTTCTTTTGCCCTTTTTTCTCACTAATGGAGATAGCAATAATTTTTCCTTCTGCCATGTAGCCCTTCCCTTCTTATGGGAACATACCATATATACATAACTTTATATAAACATTTAATTGCAAAATAAACTTGTGATTCTCATTTTGGTGAAAGCATCACAAAATACTTTTACAATTATCTATATATTATAACATAGTATTCGTACATTTTCCCTGTGAATTTAATCACTAAAAAAAGAACTCTATTCTCAACGAATAGAGTTCTCATTTTTATAATTTAACGACGTATTAAAAAAAGAGTATTATAACAGCTTTTATTATTTGTATAAGCTTATAATAGCGGCTTCTTTAGCATCAAGATCTTGTTCAATAGCATTCATTTTAGCCGTTACATTTGCTACAAAAGCCTCATCTTTAATACCAGACAAATTGATACGTACATTTAAAAATGCTGCTTTCACCGCCGCACGTGCATTAATTGCCGCAATAATACCATCGGTAATAAGGTTTTGATTGCCCTTACGAGATGCCTGTTCCGCTAAATCAAATATATGATACGCTAATTCACCGATTTCAAAGGGAACCATCGCCGCGTCTTTATAAGCTTGCTGAATCGCCGCTGTGCGAGCAATCTTTTCTTCATCTGTATTTTTTGGCAAACCTAAAGCATTCATAAAGATATTAAATACATCTGCATCAGCTTGAGATAATTCAAGCATGCGATTACGAATCGCTTCGGACTTAGTTTGAAGTTCTTCCATTTCGGACTGAACCTCTTCATAGCCTTTTTTACCAAAGGTTAAGTTCGCTACCATTTCTGCTAATGCTGCACCAGTTGCTCCAGTTAAGGCTGCAATGGCACCCCCACCTGGTGTAGGCTCTTTAGACGCAGTAGCAGCTACAAAATCTATAACACGTTGTTCTACTAAATTCATAACAAGACCTCATGTAAAAGCGATAACAAGATATCCTTGTTATCGCTTTGTCATTTCTATAAAAATATACAGGTAACACACTATATAAACTAGTGAAAGCAGACACTACCAATAGGTAGTTAAGAAAATGTCTACTGTAAAGGATTTATATTAGAATAAGCCTTTAATCGTACCGTCTGCTTCGATATCCATATTAAGAGCAGCAGGACGTTTAGGAAGGCCAGGCATAACCATTACATCACCTGTACGGCATACGATAAAACCGGCACCATTAGCAACACGGATATCGGATACAGTGATGGTAAAGCCTGTTGGAGCACCTAAGAGTGCTGGATTATCAGATAAGGAGTATTGTGTTTTAGCCATACATACAGGCAAACGATCAAGCCCCCAATCTGCTAATTGTTTAATTTGTTTTTTAGCTTTGTCTGTAAAGATAACGCCTTCGCCACCATAAATGGTTTTAACAATTTTATTAACTTTCTCTTCCAAACTATCTTCTAAATCATATACGAATTTAGGTGTTGGTTTTGGACCTTCAAGCAACTCTACGACCTTTTTCGCCATATCAGTACCGCCTTCGCCACCCTTTTCCCAACATTCATTAAGTTCTACAGGTACGCCAAATTCATCGCAAAGACGAGTTAACTCAGCTATTTCTGCATCTGTGTCGGTAGCAAATTTATTGATAGCCACTAAGACAGGTACGTTAAAGTAACGCATGTTCTCGATGGCTTTTTGCAAATTGCTGAAACCTTTTGTAACAGCTTCAACATTTTCAGTGCTAAGTTCTTGTTTAGGTACACCACCATGCATTTTAAGAGCACGCAATGTAGCAACGATTACAATTGTATCAGGGAAAATATCACCGTAACGACATTTGATGTCTAGGAACTTTTCAGCCCCTAAATCAGCACCAAAGCCAGCCTCTGTAACTACGATATCACCTAATTTAAGACCAAGCTTTGTAGCTACGATGGAGTTACAACCATGAGCGATATTTGCAAATGGACCACCGTGAACGATAGCTGGTGTGTGTTCTAACGTTTGTACAAGATTTGGTTTAATAGCATCTTTCATAAGAAGCGCCATCGCACCTTGGCAACCAAGTTGATGAACATAAACAGGCTCACCTGCTAAATTACAGCCAATAACGATACGACCAAAGCGTTCTTTTAAATCTTCTAGATCTTTAGCTAAGCAAAGAATAGCCATGATTTCAGAAGCAACAGTAATCATGAAGTGATCTTCTCGAGGGAAACCACACACTTTACCGCCAAGAGCAACCGTTACATTGCGAAGGGCACGATCATTCATATCTAGAACACGAGTCCAAGATAATTGGCGCAAATCGATTTGTAATTCATTGCCTTGATGGATGTGATTGTCAATCATAGCAGACAATAAATTATTAGCTGCTGTAATAGCGTGCATATCACCTGTAAAATGAAGGTTAATATCATCCATTGGTACAACTTGAGCGTAACCGCCCCCTGCGGCACCGCCCTTAATACCAAATACAGGACCTAAGGATGGTTCACGCAATGTGGCAATAGCATTTTTACCAATTTTTTGTAAGCCTTGTACAAGACCAATGCTCGTTGTAGACTTCCCTTCACCTGCTGGCGTCGGTGTAATAGCTGTAACTAACACCAATTTACCATCTGGCTTAGATTCTAATCGACGAATGGCATCAAAGGAAATCTTCGCTTTATAATGACCATATTGTTCAATGTCATCAGGTGTTAAACCACATTTATCGGCAATAACCTGAATCTTCTCCATTTCATTCTGTTGGGCAATCTCAATATCGCTTAACATAAAGCCTCCTCGGCACCATGGCCATCTATCAACTATATAACAACTATAAACTTGCTATCTAATATTCAATATTAAATGTCTACTGTAGATGTATCTTTGTACAGCTACAGTAATCTATTATATATGAAAGTACATCTTATGTCTAATAGTTATATCTAACAATTTTAGTACTTCATCTAATATATTACGCCTGTTTAGTACATAACTAAATAGATAAAAAGAGCCTAGCGCATACATTTATACGCTAGGCAATTATTATATTAAAATAACTTAGAACGGGAATAAAATTGGCAATAATACAAGTGCCACGATACTAGATACAACGATAAGTGGTAAACCAGCTTTCACATAATCCATGAAACTATAGCCTGCTATATTATATACCATAGTGTTAGCAGGCATACCAATTGGTGTAGCATAGGCCAAGGAACTAGCAATTACGATAGCCGCAAGCACCGCTTTTGGATCGAATCCCAATTGAGATGCTAAGCTAAGACCGATTGGTACCAATAACGCACAGGTAGCAGTATTAGACATGAAGTTCGTCATGAACACACCAAGCGCAAAGATTACCACTAGAACAACAATTGGAGATGGACTAGCACCAAGGCTGTTTACGATAAGATCTGCAATTACAGAACCAGTACCTGTTTTAACCATTGCGTCCCCAAGGGCCATGGAACCAGCAAAGAGCATGATTGTTTTCATATCGATAGATCTAACAGCTGCACTTTCACTTATAACATTGGTAGCAACTAATACAAGAGCACCTACCCAGGCACTAACATAAAGTTTTACACCTAATTGTTTTTCAAAGATCATAGCAACAACTGTCAAAATTAATACAATTGCAGCAGTCCATTTTTTCCAAGACGGTACATGGCTATAATCGTCATTGCCTTCAAAGGCACCATCTGGTTGATGACTTGGAGCATCTGGTAAGAAACGTTTACCAATTGTAGCATAGAAAATAGTACCTACAATAAGAATTGGTAAACCTACTAGACCATAATCAAAGAATCCAAAGGAACCTAAGCCAGCTTGTTGTAAACCTGCTTGAGCAATCATATTACCAGGAGCACCGATAAGTGAAATATTACCCCCCATAGCTGCAGCAAATACAAGAGGCATCAACAATTTAGTTTGTTTAAAACCACTTTTTTTACAAATACCAATAATTACAGGAATCAGTACAGCAGCTGTACCAGTATTAGATAAGAAACCGGATAAAATACCTGTAATCATCATAACTGCAACGAGTAAAGATGTTTCAGTTTTAGCAAACTTATGAACTACATTACCTACGCCTACAGCTACGCCTGTTGCAAAGAAAGCTTCACCAATAACAAACATGCCCATAAATAGTAAGACATTTGGATCTACAAAACCTGCGAATGCTTCTTTAGCGGATAATACCCCACTTAGATGTAAGCCGACAGCTACAACCATAGCGGTAATAGACAATGGGATTTTCTCCCATGCAAACATGACGATGGCAAATACCAAGAAGCCCAGGGTAATCATTACACTTGTATCCATACATACCTCCCACTACGTGTAATACCTAAAAATGGGTACAAAAAAGAGGATTGTACCACAACCGTATAATCCTCTTATGTAGTTAAAACTCACAATGAGATTATTTAATGAAGCTTACGTGTTTATAAATCTCTTCTAACACTTCATCTTTTTTCGCATTGTATTCTACTTTTTTATTTTCAAAGTAGTTATTACCTTCTGCATCGATGGATACGATAAGTGGACCGAATTCTTTTACACGGCAAGTCCATAATGTTTCAGGCATACCAAGTTCACGCCAGTTAGCAGACTCGATTTCTTCTACTTCTGTAGCAGCAAGTACGGCATTACCCGCTGGGAATACACAGTGAAGTGCACCAAAGTCTTTACATGCACGTGCTGTTTCAGGACCCATACCGCCTTTACCAACGATAAGGCGTACACCAGTTTGTTTTACAAATTCGTACTCAAATTTTTCCATACGCATAGATGTTGTAGGACCTACGGAAATCATTTCAAATTTATCATCCCCATGATCACGTACGATTGGACCTGCGTGCAAGATAGCACCGTTACGTACATCTACAGGTAACTCACGGCCGTATTCAACAAGACGACGATGAGCAACATCACGGCATGTTGTGATATGACCATTTAAATATATAATATCCCCTGCTTTGATACCTTCAAGATCAGATGCTTGAATTGGTGTTGTCAAAATATGTTTAGCCATTAGAATGTCACTCCTTTGTGAGATAGAATTTCGTACTTACCATCTTTATCAAATACTACATGCCCGCGGCGATGGTTCCAACAACCAACGTTAACAGCTACAGAAATTACAGATGGATGACGGGAGCCATGCTCGATGTTAACACCCATTACAGATTTATCACCGCCCATGCCTTGTGGACCAATGTGCAATGCATTGATGCCATCTTCAAGCAATTGTTCCATATATGCAGCTTTTTCATTATCTGCTTTAGAGGATACTGGGCGCATCAATGCTTTTTTAGACATAGCTGCTGCTGTATCGATAGATGTTGCAATGCCTACACCAACTAATAATGGAGGACATGCATTTAAGCCATAGCTTGTCATCAAATCAAGTACAAATTTAGCTACACCTTCGTAACCTTCACCTGGCATCAATGTTTTACCAGAACCTGGCAAGGAGCAACCGCCACCAGCCATATATGGGAAGATTTCTACATCATCACGGCCAGGTACGATATCCCATGTAATGTACGGAGCTGTACGACCAATATTTTTACCAGTATTAAATTCATCAAAGGTTTCTACACAGTTATGGCGAAGTGGTGCATCTTGTGTAGCTTGGTATGTAGCATTACGCAAGATTTCTTCGAGTTCACCGATCAATGGGTAGTTAGAACCTACTTTTACCCAGAACTGTAACACACCTGTATCTTGGCAGGATGGACGATTTAAATCGAAGGCCAATTCCTGATTCTTTTTCATTGTTTCATAAATTGTTTTAGCTAATGGATTTTTTTCATCTGCAGCAAGCTCTTTAATTTTTGCCTCTACATCATCAGGTAATTTCTTTGCTACATAAGCAATGAACTTTGCGATGACATTTGTCATTTCTTGCACTTGTTGTTCTTTCGTACTCATCGTAAACCTCCAAAAGGACTTCATTATTTAAGACGCAATTATTTCTGTTTCGGAACCTTAGCTCCTTTCGATGATTTCATTCTACTCTTTTTTCAGGATATAACTATCCAATTTACCAGTTAATTTTTGATGGTGAAAGCTCTAGAAAATCATAACAAATTACCCATATAGGAATATTTTAACGCATACAAAATATACAATTTCACCTAATACAAGCACAAAAAGAGCACTACCTATCACAAAGTAGTGCTCTTTTTCTATTTATGTGCTCGGAATTACATATATACAGAATCACCTATACCTAATGATTGTATATCTTCCTAAATGCAATGTGTAAAACCATTGAAATTATAACTAATTACAATTAGCTGTATTAATAAAAATTAGGATTGTAATTTTTTAACAACTGACTCAAGCTGTTCCCTAATATCTTGTAACTTTTGATTAGCCTCATCTAGTTCAATTTTATATTTGTAATCAGGTTGATACGGCAAACAAGATTGTAATAGCTCTACAATATCTTCCTCTTGTGTAGAAATGATCTCTTTCCAATCATGTAGTTTTGTTTTACGCCCCATCTCTTTGGCTTGTTTGCGATATTCCGTTGGCGTCGTATGGAAGTGTTTTTTAAAAGCTACATTAAAGGCTTTAATATCTGCAAAGCCACAACTGCTCGCAATATGTGCTACTGCATCATCAGAATTAGCTAAACGAACTGTAGCCTCTCTTAATCTCATCCTCAAGAGATACTCTAGAAATGAAACACCTAATTGACGTTTGAAGAACTGAGACGTGTAGTTCACATTATAGCCACCTATTTTCGCAATATCTTCTAATTCAATCTTTTGCTGATAATTATCATCTATATAAGTAATCATCTTGTCAAAGGTAGCTACAGTCATATCAACAGGCTTTGAATTTATATGAATCGACTTAACCGCATCAATTTCACTATATGCAGCACTAGTCAATGCTAAATAGTGATATTCTAACCACATTCGATTAACAGAACTTTCACCATTCACCTTTATCAACATCATCATAGCTGCATGATATCGTAAAGCAGTAAAGAAAGGATTATGCCGATTAGACTGATTGGAACGTATCACAAATTGATACATTCCAAAATTAGGATCAAACTGTTGGAAAAATTCCTTTCCTACATGAATAACTAGAGCCGTTGTATCCTGTTCAAGAGCAAGGGTAGCATGCCCCACCTGAGGAGAAATAATAATAGCATCTAGAGGCTCCATCGTGAAAACCTGACTATTACAGCTCATCTCAATACGGCCCTTTAATAAGATAAGGATTTCCGTTTCTCCATGCCAATTATAATGATACGTACTAACCTTGTATATATGGCTACTAAAATCTATATGATTGTGTTTATATGTATAGTGAAAGTAATCCATAACAATTACATGCTCCCTAGTAAATTTAAAATACACCCCTTATTAATCTAAGGGATGCATTTATTATGATATATATATTTAACTAAGGTCAACAGCAACTTAATTTTTATCTATTAAGCCTGCTAAAATGTTGATATACACATTACTGTTACTATTACACTTAATTAAAAATTACATAAGAGCTGTAATCGCTGCTGCTAAACCGAAGAAGATACCTGGTGCATTGGCTAATGCTACTGGAATATCTCTATGTTCTTTAAACAAACCGTATAATACCCATAATGTACAGTTGATAGCCGCTACTAAAGGTTGGATCCAATCACCAGTACCTGGATGTGCTAAGTTGTTCATAATTTGTGGGAAGTAAGATACATACATTGCTACAGCAGTAACAGTTGCAACTTTCCCTAAGTTTTCCATAAATTTTACTTGATTCATTATATCCTCCAAAATGATTAATTTACGATTGTTTGTAATACCTGATGAAGTATATTCTACTCATTTTAAGGAATCTAACTATCCAATATAAAAGGTAAATTTTTGAATGAAATCAAGCCAAAAGTATAGTTTTCCTTATCTTTTTCTTATTCTGATGACATATACATATATAAATTCCCCTAGAGAACACATACAAAAAAGCACTATTCATAATGAATAGTGCTTTTTAAATCAATTATTCTAATTTTAATATATAGAAAATCACCCAATTCTAATGTTTCTATATGACCCAAAAATTTAATTTACATTAGTCCAAACTCTATTTACTCCATAGTGGAGTTAAGTCATCAATCAGAAGATTAATTAGAATATTAATTATAATGCCTTTACCACGTCTACCACGTCGGCCAACTTCGCTTTTAAAGCTTCTAGTTTTTGACTCATAAACTCTAGCTCACTCTTAGCACGCGAATCATCTTCATAAGATAAAAACGAATGTAGTAGCTCAAGGACATCTTGATTTTCAACTGATACGATTTCTACGCCGTCTTGCAATGTAGTTTTACGGCCAATGGCTTTTACTTGCTTTCGATATTCGGTGGGAGTCATACGGAAATACTTTTTGAAAGCTACATTAAAGGCTTTAATATCTGCAAAGCCACAACTACTCGCAATCCTAGCGATCGCCTCATCTGAACTCGTCAGCTGAACAGTTGCATCTCTTAATCTCAATCTCAGTACATAATCTACAAAGGAAATCCCCATTTGGCGTTTAAAGAATTGAGACGTATAAGCCACATTATATCCACCAATCTTAGCAATATCTTCTAACTCAAGCTTTTGTCGATAGTGTTCATCAATATAAGCAATCATCTTATCAAAGGTAGCCGGTTTAATATCGCCAGGTCGTGCGTTTTCATGGACAAGTTTAACTGGCTCAAACTCTCTAAATACATCACCTGCTAACGCTAAATAATGATGTTCAACCCACATGCGATGTACGGGGCTTTCACCTTTAGCCATCAACAACATCATCATCGCCGCATGGTGACGTAAGGTGGTAAAAATTTGATTATACCTAGTATCTTCATCAGAACGCACAACAAATTGATAGGATCCAAAATCGGGATCATACTGTTGATAAAACTCGTTCCCCACATGAATTGTAAAAGCTATTACATCCTCCTCAAGGGCTAATGTTGAATGCCCCACTTGAGGTGAAATAATAACTGCATCAAAAGGCTCTAAGGTAAACACCTCGTCATTACAACTCATCTCAATGCGCCCTTTTAATAGGATGAGAATCTCTGTTTCCCCATGCCAGTTGTAATGGTATGTACCAACACGATATATGGTGCTACTAAACTCTATGTAATTATGTTTATATGAATAGTCGAAGTAATCCATTACACTGTTACTCCCTAATGTAATTTCGCTCTTAACTCCTGCTCCTGTGATTTACTCACTTCTAACAAGGCATACTCATCAGAAGTCCACGGACCAAATAAAATTTTGTCTACAACAGTTTCAACAGATTCAGTACATAATTTTGAATTATATACTTGTTCTAAATCACGTTTATACACTTGAATGCTTTCAAAAAGTCCACTCTGTTCAAGTTCATTACTATTAGAGACCAAAGACTTTACAATTCCATCATGATGATCTTTAGGTGTGGCTCTCGCTTGTAAAGGATCCACAATCATCATTTCTAAATAGCGCAATTGCGTCGTCAAATAAGATAACTCAGGCTTAGTGGCTATCAAACAAAAGTCGACGGTATAGCCTTTAGATTTTAATAATGTAGCTGTATTAATTGGTACTGCGGCTGAACGTAATGTGCCTTCAATAATCAAATTGTATTTTAAAGAGCTTAATTTATCAATTACAGCCTCTACCATCTTACCGGCAAACATTTTTGTGTAATCTACACTATCAACACCATATTTCTCTTGTAACTCTCTAAAATACGGGTGTTGAGCACGATATGTATCGCCATCAATGACAATATAATTACCTTTTGACTCTAGCATTTTCACACGATGAATTGTGGTTTTCCCTGCTCCACTTTGACCACCTAAAATAACAGCACTAGGTGTACTAGATATATTTTTATTAAACGTTAATAAATTAATGGTACGTTCTAAGGCCTTATCAAAGTCTTCAGAATTATAGGACTCAATAGATTGTACATCACTAGTCTCTTTAACCGCTTTAACATCACTAATGTCATGAGAAGCTTGTGCTAATGACTCTGTAATAGTATTTTCAAGTTTTACCATATCTAACTTTAGAATATCTAACTCATGTATAGACGTAGCTAAATATAACTCTGTATTTACAATATGAGAATACGCTTTTAATAGCTCTACACAGTCACTAGTGCCACTCCCCTCAACTAAGTTACAGAGACGCGCTAATGTTTCCGCGCTTTGTTCTTTTAGAACTTCTATTTGTAACGTTAAATTATACTGTTCAACGACATTCATACATTCGACCTCTCTCAACGCATTAAAAATGCACCCCTTATAATCCAAGGGATGCATTCATTATGATATATTTATTTAACTACGGTCAACAGCATCTTGAAGTTTTCTCGGGCATCGAGGCTATGAGGGACTTCAGATGGCATGATCAATGTTTCACCAGCTTTCACATTGTGTTCCACATCACCAACGACGATGTGTGCCTCACCATCGAGGATTTGCACAATCGCATCGCCTACAGTTACATGCGTTGAGATTTCTTCGCCCTTTGGTAACGCAAATAAGGTAATACTGAGGCGTTCATTTTGGGCAATCGTAATACTAATCACTTGCCCTTCTTTATACTCTAAACGATGGCCTAGATGTAAAATTTCGTTGACTGGGATATTTTTTGTGAAAGTCTTACTCATAGAAATCACTCCTTATATAACTATATAATGGTAAAAGTAATTAAAAAGTAGATTGAAATAAATTTTGTCAAAACTTAATTGATGTAACTAAAAGGTTTATCCTTTCGTTGAGTTTATTATAAATTAATTGAGATTTAATTTCAGTACCTATAGCAACAGAATTGAAATAATTTTATATAAACAATAAGACGAGGCCTCTAGAGAGACCTCGTCTTATTATTTTTATCACTAAATATTACAGATATGTAATATCCTAAATTTTGAAATGTTAAACGTCTATAACTATTAATCTCATATAATTTAAATCGCAGGTAGCAGTCCTAATAGATACACATCGAAAGTATCGCCAGGCCGCACTTCGTGTACACCACGCGGAATACATGCCAATGCATTAACCGTATATAAGCCTAACATGCTACTACTGTTAAAGTGACGGTTAGCCACAAAGCGTGGCGCACCACCACCAAAGATTACTTTACCTTGTACATAGCGATCAAAAGCATTGCGTTTAAAAATTTCCGAATCCATAACACAGGCCACCACTGGTGTAGTCCAGTTTGCCAAACCTTTATAGCGCTTCAAGGTTGGTGCTACGATTAAATGCCAACCGTTAAAGGCAGCCCCTGGATTACCCGATAGACCAAAGATAATTTGACCTTTCGGGGTCACAGCACCATAAGATGCCGCACCAGGACGCATTTGAATACGTGCATAAATAGATTGAGCACCTAGTTTCTCATAAATAAGTGGCATTGTATCAAAGAGACCTACCGATACACCACCAGAACTGATGATAATGTCTGCCTCTTCACTAAGTTTCAACACGTGATTGATTTCAGAATCTAGTTCCTCAGGAGCATCGCTTACGTGATAGTGTGTAATCTTGTGAAAGCCTAAATCCTCTAAGAGGCCACAAATCATAGCTCGATTAGAATTATAGATTTTACCAGGTGTTAAGCTTTCACCAGGCTCAATTACCTCATGACCTGATGTAAGAACTAACACGCGAGGCATCACATTGACAATAACCTCAGTCAGCCCAAGACCAGTCAAAATGGTTTGTACCGTAGAAGTTACCTCTGTTCCACGAGGAATCACAAGGGTTCCCGCAACGCACTCTTCACCTTGAGGGATAATATGATCGCCACATTTGTATTTACCTTGAATTGTGATTGTTGTACCCGGTTCTCCAGAGCCAACTACCTGTTCTTGCATGATAACCGTATCACATGTATTAGGCACAGGTGCACCAGTCATAATACGTACTGCATGACCAGGTTCAACAGGCCTCTCCCACACAACGCCGGCACCAATAATACCGTCAACGATATATTCATTACGACCTTCTTCGTAGGCGATAGCATAGCCATCCATGGCAGATTTAGGGAAGGCTGGTACATCAGTTGAGGCCAAAACATCCTCAGCTAATACGTATCCCTTCGCAGCCTTAACAGCAATAGTTTCAGTTTTATGAACTTGTGTTTGTAAGGCCTCATCCCATAATTGGAGTGCCTTCTCAACAGTAACGACGGCCATATAAACACCTCATCATTTCCTGTATATGGCGTACCAATTCAGGTACGTCTTGATCCAACTTGCCAATTTCAATTGTCGCCACTCGGTCCATTGCATCCGAGATAAGATCTTCCGTATGTCCCTCTTTTGTAACCTCTATAATAGGGGCAATACCTTGGGACCGTGTTTCTAGTATAACTATATCGACTGGCATATGCTGTGTCAAATCATACAGATTGGATTGTTCTTTTGTTCGTATGCGAATCGCCGTCTCAATAGGTCCGGCAATAGCAACCGCATTAGCCCCTGCTTTATAGGCAAGGTCTGTATCTGTCCCTTCATGATCCATGTAAAAGCCGTGTTTATCACTCTTTACAACACCGACGGATAAACCAACTCGTTGTAATTCTGATATTAGACGTGTTACTACCGTTGTCTTTCCTGTTTTCCGTTTAGATGCCACTACACTAATGAGCGGCACACGACGGAACTCATTTTCTGCTAAAGCACGTGCCCATTGGTAGTCTTCAAATCGATTAATATTACTTAGTTCCCAAGTATAATCACTAGCATCTACATACTCAACATGACCGATAACATCAAGGGCATGATGCAAAGACATATCCTCACCGACGAGAACGGACTGAATTAAAGATGCAATATGCGTTCTATAAATACCAGCCATAGGCTCAGCTTTTTCACTGTCACCATAAGGAACAATGGCGTTCCAATCATTATGATCTACTTGGTATAGCCAATCAAAATAGAGATCCATCTCCATAAATGGCATATCCACGGCCATAACTGCATAAGCAGGGCTAGGTCCTACCGCCAAGGTGCTATACAGGCCTCCTAACGGCCCACATCGCTCAATAGAATCCCGAACAATAGAAACTTTTTCTTGTTCATCGTTCGATAAAGTATCAATAATATGAGTCTGTATGGCATGACCTAATTGCTCATCGTCCCCAATAGAGATCAAAATATCATGTACATCTGCATCAAGCCCCTTGCGGAGGGCATGAGATATGAGACTTTCACCACCAACCCAAGACAGTAAAGCCTTTGGTTGGCCCATTCTGGTACTAAGACCACCAGCTAAAATAATTAAACCTAATTTATCCACGACGTCGTAAACCTCGTTTAACACCTTGATAGATGAATAATAAAACTACAATATTTAAAATGCCATCTGGCACCATATAGGAAGCATTATAAACCATAGAGTAAATCCAAGGATTTTGCCCTTGTGGTGCATAGCTAGCAAAGACTACGGCGCCACTAGTAACAGATGCTGCCCAACGCAATGCGATACCTACAATAGATCCTGTAATAAGTCCAGAAATAGAATCTTTGAAGTAACCGCAAACGCCAATAACACCATACGCTACCAAGTAGTCTAAGATAATACTTAAATAATGAACAGATGATTTAAAGCCTAAAATAAAGTGTAGAATACCGTACACAACACCGGCAAAAATACCGCGTGTACCGCCCCAACGGTACGCATAAATCATAAGTGGCACTAAAGCTGCGGCCTTAATAGATCCCCCTTGTGGCATATGGAAAAGCGTAATAAATGACAAAACTTGTGCAATAGCAATTGCCACGCCTGCTTCAGTAAGCATACGAGTTTTTGATTGATCCATTTCAATCGACCTCCTCACAATTATATGTTTTCATATATGTATTTTAACTGATATTTTCTATTTATACATTCTACTTGTATTGTACTACAGTTTTTTTATGATACCAAACAAAATATTCGGAACGTATTGAAAATTTTGCGAGTCTCTTGTATAATGGTACAGGTTCAATATGTAATACCCGAAGGAGATATAGAAACTATGATTAACACAACGAACATCTTTGATTATGAAGACGTGCAATTGATTCCTAATAAATGTATCGTCAGTAGCCGTAGCGAATGTGATACACATGTAAAATTAGGTAAACGCACATTCCGCTTACCAGTGGTGCCTGCAAATATGCAAACTATCATTGACGAAGAGTTGGCTGAAAAATTAGCACGCGAAGGCTATTTCTATATCATGCATCGTTTCCAACCTCAACGTCGTATGGACTTTGTAAAACGCATGCACGACCTTAACTTATATTCTTCCATTTCTATCGGCGTAAAAGCTGAAGAATTTGCTTTAGTTGATGAATTCAAAAAAGCAAATTTAACACCTGAATACATCACAATCGATATTGCACATGGTCACTCCAATGCAGTAATCGAAATGATTCAATACATTAAAAAGAACTTACCTGAAACGTTCATTATCGCTGGTAATGTTGGTACACCAGAAGCAGTTCGTGAACTTGAAAATGCTGGTGCTGACGCTACTAAAGTAGGTATTGGTCCTGGTAAAGTTTGTATCACTAAATTAAAAACTGGCTTTGGTACTGGTGGCTGGCAATTAGCTGCTGTTCGCTGGTGCGCAAAAGCAGCTACAAAACCTATCATCGCTGATGGCGGTATCCGTGACCATGGCGACATCGCTAAATCTATTCGCTTTGGTGCGACTATGGTTATGATCGGTTCCCTCTTTGCTGGTCACGAAGAATCCCCAGGAGATGAAAAAATTGTTGACGGTAAAGCAGTAAAAGAATACTTTGGTTCTGCTTCTGAGTTCCAAAAAGGGGAACGCAAAAACGTAGAAGGTAAAAAAATCTTCATCGACTCCAAAGGTTCTATCTTTGATACATTAGTTGAAATGGAACAAGATTTACAATCTGCTATTTCTTATGCTGGCGGCACTACTTTACAAGCAATCCGCAAAGTAGACTACGTACTTGTTAAAAACTCCATCTTCAACGGCGATCGCTAAAATCAATACTACATACAAAAGCCACAGGTTCACCCTGTGGCTTTTTTGTATCCCCTTCTCCTTATTGATTATGAGGTAATATTTTTTAAAAATAATATTTCAATATAAAAAATTAGCCCCAAAGACACATTGTCTCTGGGGCTATTATTTAAGTTTAAACTTCAGTTTCTTTTGATTTATCCATTAACATATAAGCGTATTTACCAATACCTGCACTTACTACGAGTAATACAGTCAATACGATAAATGCAACAGTAAGACTTGTACCATGAGCGATGAAACCAATCAATGCTGGTCCCATCAAAATTCCCATATAGCCTAGCATTGTAGATGTTGCCACAGCTTGTGTCATAGGAATTACATTTTGTTCCCCCATAGCAGAGAACAAGTTTGGTACTACCATAGCTAAGGAGATACCAAGTAATAAGTAGGTATACATAGAACCATAGCCAGGTAAGAATACGATAAGGCCCATTGCAATAGCGCCTAACAAATACCCACCAATAACAACTTGTTTAGAGGTCAAATGTTTACCAATTGTATTCCCCAGCAAGCGGCCGATACACATAGTACCATTAAATAGCATAACGCCCATAACAGCCTCTTCGATAACGATACCTTTATCTTCGAACAGGTATAACGCACTCCAATCCCCTACTGCACCTTCAACTAAGTAAGATACAAAGGATAAAAGACCAAAGATAATGGCAATGGGATGGAAAGATAATGGGCTTTTAGATTTTTTTGTAACCTTTGCATTTGGATCACTGCCAAAGGTCAACATAAATTGGCTAACCACAACCATGGCAATAAATAATACGATGAGAAGTCCCCAAATACTTTCATTAACAGGTAAGGATAATATTTTTAAGAGCACCAGTAAAACACCAGCACCGGCAAAACCGCCTAAACTCCACCCACCGTGATAGGCACCCATTAAGTGTTTCTTACTCACCTTTTCGGTCAAAATAGCTTGTAAATTGGCAGACGCACCACTGAGTCCGACGCCAATACCAAAGAAGAACAAAGCGGCTGTGGTCGTAGCAATTGTAGAACACATGGTAACAACCGCAAGAGATAACATGCCAATAAAGCTAGCTAGTAAAACGACTTTCTTGCATCCAAAGTTCTCTACTAGCTTACCAGCTATGGCCATGGACAAACAAGAGCCTACACCGAGCACTAAAATCATGGAACCCAGTACATCTTCACCGATACTAAGCTTTGCTTTTAAATATGGCACAAAGCCAGCCCATAAAGCTGTATACATACCTGGGATAAAGAATCCTCCAAAGGCACCACGAATATTTGCTGTTGAAATAGAAACTTGATTGCTCATTACATCCTTTCTGGCTTCTAGAACCGTCCGGCGAAGAAAGGTCCTTTTTTATCCGCAAAGCGCTAAAACTTGCATCATTGCAGGAAACCATTTTAATTACATATGATTTAATCTTGGAATATAATAACCCTCTTTACGATACATGTAAAGAGGGTTTTGTAAATTTAAACTAAATTTAAAAAGCAATATAAAGTATATGTGGTTAAATATAACTAATTAGTATTTTAGATGTCAGTTAGTAAAGGATCCATATCCCCACACAGCTTGTAAGTAATGCCACAAGAACAGGAACAGCAGTTCGTTTAAGTAAGTCTACTGACTTAATATGCGCCACACCTGCTACGCCGACCATTACGGGACTAATAGGGCTAAGGAATAATCCTAGGCTTGCACCATTTTGCATACCAAGCATAGTAGTAATCGGATCAAGTCCTAAATGAGCTACGATATTTGGTACTAGTGGAACTAATGTAAATAAAGGTGCCACATTGCTGCCCGTTACCATGCTAAGACCTAACATACCGCCCCCTAGGACAGAGGTAAGTTCAACGGAGTTAAGAGATAGTATTTGTAGCGCACTAACCAATGAGTCAATAATGCCCAGACTAACTAAACCTTGCGCAAAGATTTGTCCCCCTATAATAAGGGTCACTGCATAGGAAAACTGGTTTCCCATACCCTCAAAGAAAATCGTCGTACTCTTAAGGACTGCCTGTAAATCACGGTGTCGAATCAATTCCGCTAACAAGGCAATACCAAAAGCGAGCATCATAGCCAGGGTTACATTCATCTTCACACCAGGAAAACCATATTGACTAAAGCCCAAGATAAAACACAATGGTAATAATGGGAATATCATATACAGCTTAGGCCCTATTGGAGCCTCTGGAATACTTTCACAAGCATCTATAGTCTTAGGTTCCTCCACTCGATCACGATATTTCTGCCAGAAAAAGTGTGCTATAGCCGTCACAATAGCGACTAAGAAATAAAGACGCAACTGGTAGCCTACAAAATAGTTTGGCACGGGCATATTCAAGGTCTTTGCAATGAGTAAGGTAGATACCGCACCAGGTCCTACGTCCATGAGATGTCCCGTAGCAATAACCGCTGCAGCCCCCACTGGGCTCACTCCAAGGCGAAGCAATACGGGATACATAGTAACCATCATAAGGAGGGCAAGACTCAATGGATTAGGTACACAAATAGACAGTCCCATATTAAGAAGAAACATTAGGGCCAGTACAATATATGGGCGATTCAGACGATATAAAGGACGTATAAATGTATGTGCCAATCTCGTCCCAGCCCCAATATGTTCCATATATTTTGCATAACCAGCACAGGTCATAATCATGAGGCCTAAATTTACTATATTCTCGGACGTCGTAATTCGCACAATATCCATAGCATCAAATACTAAGACACCTGTAGATTGAGACTCAACGAGTATAGCATCAATCCAATTTGCTTCATAAGCAATAAACATCATGAGAATCCCCATACCAATTAAAACTGGCTGTGGTTGATAGCGCTTCATTAACAATATACCTGTAATAGCAATAATGGTGATACATATAACTATATTCATAAATAAGCACCTCTCAACTAGAGAATATATATTAGACCTATATAAGATGTATACTACACTTGTATTAAACCCATGTTATACCTATATTATACCTATATCATGCACAAAAGATAAATAAAGATACAATGAAAAAGCACTATTATCCTAAGATAACAGTACTTTTATTCCTTCTTATACTTTTATTTATGCTCTTTTAACCATGCAATAGCATATTCTGCATATACGGCTGATGCCGCAGATAGTACGGAGTCATCCATATTGAATCGATTATTATGATGATCGTACGTAGCCTCGATTTCAGGGTTTTGAATCCCAATAAAAGCAAAGCAACCTGGTTTATCTTGTAAATACCATGCAAAGTCTTCGCCTGGCATTACTTTACGCATTTTAGAAAGTTTATCTTTACCTAATGTATCAATAACGACACGTTCCGCCAATTCGCTAGATGCAGGATCATTAATAGTAGGCGGTACTTTTTTTACATATTCTAATGTAGCAGTTGCTCCATAAGCCTCAGCAGTATGTTCTACTACGCGTCGTATGGATTCTACATAGTACTCTTCTTGATCTGGGTCAAAGAATCGAATGGTGCCACCCATTTTAGCTTCACCAGGGATAACATTCCATTCAGATCCAGAGTGAATATTACCAATAGTGAGTACAAGAGAATCTAAGGCACTCACATTACGAGACACTACAGTCTGCAAGTTCATTACAATGGCACTAGACACTACGATAGCATCCACTGCTTGATGTGGCTGTGCACCATGGCCTTGCTTACCTTTTACATTGATAGTAATTTGACTACTTGCAGCCATCCTAGGACCTTCCTCAACAGATATGAGTCCTGCTGGTAAGTCAATCCATACATGACCACCAAAGATAGCATCTATCTTATCATACCAATCACCAAATTTGATGAAATCTGGTGCACCCGCTCCTGTCTCCTCAGCAGGTTGAAAGGCTAAATATACGTCGCCTTCGATGCGCTCTTTCATAGACATTAACATCTTTGCAGCGCCTAACAAAATAGCCATATGACCATCGTGACCACAGGCGTGCATTTTGCCTTCAGTTTCTGATTTATAGTCTACTGTATTATGTTCGTGAACAGGCAATGCATCAATATCAGCGCGCAAAGCAATGGCTTTGCCAGGTTTACCACCTCGAATGATACCAATTAAGCCGATGCCCCGCTCTGTATCGACGTGAACCTCTACGCCCATAGATTCTAATTCTTTAGCCAAGGTTTTAGTTGTTTCAAATTCTTCATTACTGAGCTCAGGATGTTTATGGAAATATCTACGCCAATCTTGAACGTAGCTTTTATATTGTTCTATTAAATCGCGACTATGCATGATATCGCCTCCTTATAAAATCCCATAATCAAGGGGAATAACAGGGTAAAAGTAAAAGAAAACGACAGGCAGTGCCATGTCGTTTTCTTAGTTTCTTATCGGTTGCGCAATACTGCTTGTACCGCTAAGGATACAACAGCTGTTGCAACTGCCACAGCAGCAGTGATTTTTGCTGTTGTGAAAAGTTCTTCTTTTGTAGGTTTTGCTTTAGCAGCAATATCCAAAGTTTTTGCTACAGCAGGAACCAATACTTCATTACGTAAGGATTCTGTATTCATATTTACTCCTCCAATATAGACTGTTTCTTCTAGGTTAACACGAATGAGAACTAAAGTCTATATATTCATCGATTTATTCCAATAATTACACGGTTACGTAACTATTTTAAATGATATTTATGAAAGTTATCCTTAAAATTATTTTACAGCTAACTCTTCAATAGCTTCAGCTACAATGGTAATCGCTTTTTCCAATTGGTCTTGAGGAATATTAAGAGCTGGCAAAAGGCGTACTTTATTTTTTGCAGATAAGCATACAACGCCCTTTTCAAGACATTTCGGAATGACTGCTTTTGGATCTACTGTAGTTTCAATACCAAGCATGAGGCCCATGCCGCTCACACCTAGAATACCAGGTTTGCCTGCTAAGGTAGTTTTTACATAGTCCCCTTTTGCTTTTACAGAATCTAAGAATTCTGGTGTTAAACGATTAATGATAGTATTGCCTGCTGCCGCACAGATTGGATTGCCCCCAAAGGTTGTAGCATGTGCACCAGCATTTAACACATATTGCATCTTTTCATTGAATAATGTAGCACCCATAGGAAGGCCACCTGCTAAACCTTTTGCAGTAGATACTACATCTGGCTCAATGCCAAATTGTTGGTATGCGTATAGACTACCAGTACGGCCATTACCAGTTTGTACTTCATCGATTAACACGAGTTGATCCTGTTCATGAGCATATTTTGTTACTGCTTGTACGAACTCTTTATCTAGAGGCATAACGCCACCTTCACCTTGAATAGGTTCCATCATGATGGCACAAACTGCTGGATTATCAAGAGCTTTTAAGGCCGCATCAATATCATTGGCGGCTGTATGAATAAAGCCTTCTGTAAATGGGAAGAAATGTTGATGGAATACATCTTGGCCAGTGGCAGACAAGGTAGTAATAGTACGACCATGGAAGCTATTAACCAAGGTGACGATGACATGACGACCTTTACCGTATTTGTCATGGCTATATTTACGAGCTGCTTTGATGGCACATTCATTAGACTCTGCACCAGAGTTGGAGAAGAATACCTTCTTCATACCTGTTTTAGCACATAGTTGTTTGGCTAGTTCAATTTGTGGCAAGGAATAGTATAAATTAGAGATATGATTCAATGCATGAGATTGCTTTGTCACAGCTTCAGTCCACTCGTCATCATCTACACCAAAAGCCGTTACACCGATGCCAGAGCCAAGGTCTATATATTCTTTACCATTTACATCCCATAAAAGGGAGCCTTTCCCCTTTTCAAAACATACGTTAAACCGGCCATACGTATTGGCTATATATTCTTTATCTTGTTGTTCAAAATCCATTGTATTACTCATTACATCCTCCGAACGTACGGTCGCGCCGTCGTCTATCTATGTGAAAGGTAACGATAGTAATAAACAATTACCATCGTTATACCTACTGTATTACTTTACAAACATGGTACCAAGACCTTCATCAGTCAATAGCTCAATAAGAATAGCATGTGGAATCTCACCATTGATGATAAATACCTTTTGAGCTCCTGATTTAATGGCCTCTAAGCAGCAATCTACTTTTGGGATCATACCGCCAGCAATAATACCTTCTGCTTTTAATTGATCCGCCTCTGCCATAGTGATTTTAGAGATTAGAGAACTAGGATCATGTACATCACGTAGCACACCATCAATATTTGTCATGGCCACCATTGTTTCTGCCTTAAGGGCACCGGCAATTTTTGCGGCTACCGTATCAGCATTAATATTATATGTCTTGCCATCAGCCCCCATACCAATAGACGAAATAACAGGAATATAGCCACGGCTAATGACATCATGGATAATGCTCGTATCAATGGTATCTACAGAGCCGACATACCCAAGTTCTTCATTTTGTTTGTGAACTTGAATCATATTACCATCTACACCACAAAGACCGATTGCTTTACCACCAAGATCGGTAAGATCTGCTACGAGACCTTTATTAACCTTACCAGCTAACACCATTTGTACAACATCCATCGTCGCTTCATCGGTAACGCGTAAACCATTAGCAAAATGGGAGTCAATATTCATAGCCTCTAAAGTACTATTAATGGCAGGACCACCGCCATGAACGAGAACAACCTTTACGCCTACTAATTGGAGTAATAACAAATCCTTCATAACAGATTTTTTTAATTCTTCATCAATCATGGCATTGCCGCCGTATTTAACGACTACGTACTGATCTGTATATTGTTTTATATATGGAACGGCCGCCGTTAGTATCTGCGCCCGCATTGCGTTTGATACATCCTTCATAGTATTACCTCTACCCCAATGCTAATCCAGTCTCTTCTGGCAAGCCTAACGCAATATTCATGCATTGAACGGCTGCACCAGATGCACCTTTACCTAAATTATCGAAAATAGCATGAATCATAATGCGTTCATCGTTGCCAGTCACATAGATTTTCATGCTATCTGTGTTGCTCAATTGATTTGCATTTAACATGCCGATATTACTGTTCTCAGTAAATGGTACGACAGTAATAATCGGGCTACCTTTATAAAAGTTTTCCAATGCCTGTTGCACTGTATCAATGCTTATTGGCTTTTGACATAAACGACTGTGAACGCCTACCGTTACTTCCATGCCAGAATAATAATCGTCAACGATAGGCATAAAAATAGGTGCTTCACTAAGACCACATACATGTTGAACTTCTGGCAAATGCTTATGTTGTTGACTTAGACCATATTGGCGCGGTGCATAGAGGAAATAATCCTTTGGATTACTTTCATATTGGCCAATCATTTTTTTACCACCACCGCTATAGCCGGTTAAGGATGTAATGGTGAAAGGATAATCTGTTGGCACAAGATTTGCTTTTATAAGGGGCGCAATGCAAGCAATCATGCCACTCGCGTGACATCCTGGGTTTGCAATGTGTTTTTCTGTGGCAATAGCCTTTTTATAATCAGTACCGAGTTCTGGGAAACCATAGGCCCATTCATCAGCAGTTCTAAACGCAGTAGATGTATCAATTACCTTACAAGGTAGCTCACCGATAGCAGCCATAATCTCTTTAGATGCCGCATCAGGCAAGCAGAGAAATACAATATCTGCCCCTTTAGCTACCTCTTTAATAGCCTCCACATTTTTACGATCCTCATCAGCTGTAGCTAATAGCTCTATATCTTTTCTATCGGATAACCGTTCATGAATTCTTAAACCTGTTGTGCCTTCATGACCGACAATAAATACTTTATAGGGTGTCATAGTAAACCTCAATTCTCACCTATTGGTGACTCACACCTATTTATTCAATTCTCAGTTATTACTTTCAGCGATTATAAATAGGAAACAAACTATACGATTCATCACCTTCTAGGGAGATGAAATTATTTCATTGGATAGTCACTAAAGGTAGCAACCATAACGGCCTTAATCGTATGGAGACGATTTTCTGCTTCTTGGAATGCTAAGGAATTTGGACTTTCAAATACCTCTTCCGTTACCTCAATACCATTCATGCCAAACCGTTCAAAGATATCTTTACCTACTTGTGTTTCTGTATTGTGGAATGCTGGCAAGCAGTGACAGAATTTGGTATTTGGATTACCTGTTAATGCCATCATTTCAGCGTTAACTTGGAATGGTTTAAACGTATTGATACGTTCTTCCCACATATCGTATGTATCACCCATAGTTACCCATACACCTGTATAAATTACATCTAAGCCTTTAACCCCTTCAGCTACGTTATCTGTACATGTGATGGTAGCACCTGTTTCTTTTGCAACCTTCAAACATTCTTCATAGAATGGACCGGCTGGCCAGTATTGTTTAGGTCCGATAAGTCTAAAGTCCATACCCATTTTAGCGGCGCCACTCATTAAGGCATTACACATATTAGATTGACCATGACCCACATAAGCATAGGAGATTTCATTCAATGGTTTATCAATATTTTCTTGAAGCGTCAAAAAATTCGCTAGTGTTTGTGTAGGATGATCCATATCGGTAAGACCGTTCCAAATAGGAACCCCAGAATATTCTGCCAAGGTATCTACATCCTCTTGAGCAAAGCCTCTGAACTCGATAGCATCATACATAGATCCTAGAACACGAGCTGTATCTTTTAAGGATTCCTTTTTATTCATTTGGGAACCTGTAGGGCCAAGATATGTTGTCTGAGCCCCTTGATCCGCAGCACCTACTTCAAAGGCACAACGAGTCCGGGTAGAATCTTTTTCAAAGATAAGAACGAAGTTTTTGCCTTCTAATGTTTTAATTTCTTTACCCGCTTTTTTATCTGCTTTCAATTTTGCTGCTAAGTCCAAGAAGTATTTAATTTCTTCTGGTGTGTATTGAAGCATTGTTTTAAATGATGTATGTTGTAAACTCTTCATGATAACCTCTTATTTCAAACTACTTATTTAACTACTTTTCTTGTAAAAATTCGGCGGCAATAGCAGCCATCATTGTTATACCAGGTTCCAGAATGCTTTCATCAATGGTAAAGCATGCGTTATGCAAGGCAGGATTACCTTCAAAGCCTGTGCCTAACCAAAGGAATGCACCTTTAATTTTACTTAGGTATGCGGAGAAGTCCTCTGCCGCCATGGATGGAAAATCGGGATGTACCACCGCCTCTTTACCAAGGTATTTTTCTACGATAGATGTGGCATAATCAATAGCCTCTGGATAATTGATAGTAGCACCATGACCACGTTTATAATCTAAAGTACTTTCTGTTTTAAACATCACATCAAGTGCCTGTAAGCTTTCACCTAATCGTCGCTCAATATAATCTCGTTTTTCTGGTTCATAGGTACGGCAAGTGCCCTCTAGATACACATCACCACAGCCTACGTTATATCGGTCACCACCATTGATGACACCGATAGTACACACAAGATTTTCCATTGGATTCGTTTCACGAGCCACCATAGACTCTACATTAACAATCCAGTTTGCAGCAGCCACGATGGCGTCTATCCCATTGTGAGGTTCCGCACCATGAGTAGCCTTCCCTTTAATGTGTACGAGGAAGTGATCCGAAGCAGCCATGAGATTACCTTTTTTCAGTCCTACAGTTCCCACTGGTAGTTGAGGCCACACATGAAGACCATATATCTCATCTACGTCATCGAGGATACCGCTATCTACAATACCTTGAGCACCTGGGAATAAAGCCTCTTCTTCCGAAGGTTGAAATACGAGCTTTACAGTGCCGTGCAATTGGTCTTTTATAGACTGTAAAATGGCTGCGGCCCCAAGCAAAATCGCTATGTGGCTATCGTGTCCACAAGCGTGCATAACACCTTTATTTTGGGACGCAAATGGTAAACCTGTTTCCTCATGAATGGGTAATGCATCTATATCGGCACGCAATGCAATAACGGGACCTGTATGAGCTCCTTCGATCTTGCCGATTACCGCATAGTCAGAAATATCATTTACAAAAGGGATGCCTAGTTCGGTGAGAACCTTTTGAATAAATAAAGATGTATTTTGCTCTTCACCAGATAACTCTGGATGACTATGAATATGTCTCCGCCATGCTATAACTTGTTCTATATATTGTGAGGCGTATTGTTTAATTAAATCTTGTAATGTATTCATTACTGTACCTCCTTTATACACATCATGTATTATTTATACGTATTTTGTGTATTTTTATAACTTATGTACGTATTATAATACCTCAAATCATAAATCACAAGTATTTATACGTAATTTATGTATTTTTATTTGATATATTACAAATTAATTTTAGTCATAGAACTGTAAACTTAACGTTAACATATTACAGTCTTAGGAGATTTCTCATAAAAACAATTAATATATGGCTAATATTTTTTTAGTATAAAAACAAAAAGACACCTTTCAAAGAAGGTGTCTTTTCTCTCTTTCATCTTATTTAGTATTATAATCTTATTTTTCAATGACTGATTCATCGAGCTGTGTACCATCAGGCAAGAATGCTTTTACAATCAATTTATTTGGTGTAACAGTCATAGTCATATAGTTATTTTTGTCACGATCTGGCGCAACATATACATCTAGTGGATGCGCTTTCCACTTAGGACGGCGAGCATCACCTGCGATTCCAGTAAGGATATAAAGAGGACCAGATGAATCTCGATCAAAATTGCGCACATGCCCTCTATTACGATAGGAATGTAAATGAGCTGACAGAACTAAGTCTACATTAAACTCATCAAAGATAGGCATAAACAATACGCCCTCTTCGTTGAATCCTACATCACGACTTGCACCAGGGCGATCAAAGGCATATTGGAATGGATCCCGATGCATGAGGACTACAGTCCACTTTTTAGTATTAGCTGCTAAATCTTGGCGTAACCATTGAATCTGTACATCATAAAGATCTGGATGATGCGTATCATGATTGTCGTCATGATTGCTTTCATAAAGTTGCGTATCTAATACAACATAATGAACATCACCGAAGTCATAGGAATAATAACGACGATTAAAAATTTCATTCCCATTAGGCGGTACTGCGAAGTAATTCAAATACGCATAAGGCTCACGCATTTTCCAATCTAATGTATACATCTCGTGATTGCCTAAGGTCGTTGCTAACGGCACATTAGCACTCAATGGTCTAATGGAATTTAACCAAGTGCGCCATTGATAGGCATGCTCTCCATTATCTACGAGGTCACCCATACTAATATACAGAGCGGTCCTTGGATTGCGATGTGCTGAGTCCTTTACAATCTCTTCCCACTGAGAATAATCCCCTGATTGAGAATCTGGATAGATAAGAACATCATATACACTAACGCCAGCTGTTTCCAGAGAGTACCAATCACTACGACGATCATTACCATAACCAACGCGATATTCATATTTAGTATTAGGTGTCAAACCTGTCAATGTGGCCTCATGAATATAGGTAGTACTACCATCATCGGTAAAAGCTTTATCTGTAGCGCCTATCGTTTGGGACTTTTCAGCGCCCTCTAGACGATACTCTATTACCGCATCAGCTTCGCTATTATCTGATTGCCACATTATGGTTCGGCTTGTGCTATTATCTTGAGCTACGATTTGTCGAATATAACGGCTTTCAGAATCAAGGAGCGGTTTTATCTCTTGACCACTCACAACAGCTGCAGTCCGAGCAATTCGACTGTATATAGTATCCCTATATACATAGCTACCTACAATAGCACCAACCACGGTAATAATAGCTAGTAAGGATATAATTAATCTTTTTTTGTTCATATAATTCCTTTATTAACTAAACTGTTTGACTAATATTTAATATGAACACATTATAAAACTTACACTTAACTTTAAGTCAAATAAGATTTTGCTATACTTCTTCAACATCTACATTTCTATATCTAGCAGAAACACAGCCCAACATATTTAATTGCGGTATGTTCCATTCATTAGGTAAATAGATATCACAGGAAAGCTCATCGCCTATAGAGTTATTAGCTATAAATTGATAGCGCCCCAACTCTTCATTGCTACATACTCTTTCAAGCTGATTTAAATTAGTGGCACCCCAAAAGCGACTAAATTCCATCCAAATAGTTTCTGCCTCAGCTTGAGATAACTCGACCTGCAATCTATATTTTATACCAACTTTACAGCGTTTTTTTAAGCCCTTTTCGTCAGCACTACAAACCTTAGTGGAGCCTTTATCAAAAGACCATTCTAGACCATCTAACGATTTAATTTGGGTAGAAAGAAGATTTATCTGTTATTTTTCGTAATATTGCTTCATTTGTGTATAGCCATTAACGATAACTTCGATTTCACCAGTTCTAGGATGGAAGATGAGACCGTGTATAGGCACATCTTTAGGAATTAATGGGTTCATGCGCAACTCGTCTACTGTATCCTCTACATTCTCAGCAGGATGTGTAAAGCCATCTGCCCAGCGTTCCATTTCTTTTCGCACCATGTGAATCGCTTCAGGTGCAATGCCACGAGCTAACATTTTTTGTGTTAAGTTCTCAGCTGTTGTTTTAGCCATACCACATTCGTGGTGACCAATGATAAAGATTTCATTAACACCGAGTTCATAGATACAGACTAACAAACTGCGTACAACTCCATCAAAAGGACCTGTAATGCAGTTGCCAGCAGTCTTAACGATTTTTGCTTCACCGCGACCGATATCCATGGAATCCTCTAAGAAATTGACAAGGCGTGTATCCATGCATGTAACGATAGCCATTTCGCGACTTGGCATTTTACTACATTTTGTATCGATATCTACATAACCTGTATTTTGATCTTCTACGTATTCTCTATTATGGGCCAAAATATCATCTAATAAACTCATAGTACCTCCTATAAAAAAAGACCTTGGCCAGCAACCAAGGTCTTTACATCAATAATGGTCGATATAAATATTATATCATATGCAGTTCTACACACTCTAAACCATTACCATTTCTGTAATACACTTACATTATAAATGGACTTAAGTTAGATTTAAAACATCTCTTATTTATCAGGTGTAGATAATGCCTCGATTGCCACGCTACCACCGCGTACAACTTCAATGCGATTCACGAACATATCTTTAAATAAGGCAATCATGTCATTATTTTTAGATACGGTCTTTACACATTGTATCAGTACAGACTTACGGTTATAGTCCACCACTAAGAGATCAAAGGTTTGAGCAATACGAAAGATTTCTTGTTTATCTGCTTCTTTACAGTTATTAACCTTGATAAATAATAACTCTTTTTTCGTAATCGGCATATCCGTAAAGTCGATAACCTTAATGACCTCTACACTGCGGTTCAATTGTTTAATAATTTGTTCATACGTCAAATCATCGCAAGTAAGGTCAATCGTCATACGAGACATAGTAGGATCTTCTGTTTCCCCTACCGTCAATGTATCTAAATTATAGTTTTTACCTGCAAAGAGGCCTGAAATTTTGGCCAATACGCCGATTTGGTTTTCTACATACGCTGAAATGCAGCGCTTTTTCATATGTACTTCCATAGCCCCTCCTATTTTTTATCCTTTAATAACATATCACTTAAAGATTTACCTGCTGGTACCATTGGCAATACGTTGAGCTCTGTAGGAATGATGAACTCTAGTAAGGTTGGGCCATTTTTGAAAGTATCCGCCAATTGGAACCCTTTTTCAATATCCTCAACTTTAGTAATGCGCATTGCCTTAGCACCATAAGCCTCTGCCAATTTCACGAAGTCTGGCACATATTCAAACTCATCATTATCAATGATATCTCGTGTAACAATGGAGCTTTCATCCATCATCAAATTCGTACAAGCATACCGTTTATCGTAGAACAATTGTTGCCATTGACGAACATTACCGAGGAAGCCATTGTTTAAAACAATTAGCGTCACAGGTAAACGATAGTGCATAGCGGTAGCAAACTCTTGGATGTTCATTTGCACTCCACCATCACCACAGATGGCAAATACGCGCTTATCTGGATTCCCCATTTGAGCACCTAGTGCTGCAGGGAAGCCATAGCCCATAGTTCCTAAACCGCCAGAAGTCAGCATTTGGTGTTGTCCTTGTACCTCTAAGAACTGAGTAGTCCATAGTTGGTTTTGACCTACGTCAGTAGTAACAATTGGACGATCATAGTGATTATTGATGTAGTCAATTACTGTTTGAGGTGTTAAACCTTCTTCATCAGCTTGCGTTACAGGACGTTCTGCTTTAAGCTGTTGCAGTTGTTCAGGCCAATCACCAAGATCATGAGGCTCAATATACTCTAAGAGTTTTTCGATAGCCAATTTAGCATCGGCTACGATTGGAATATCTACTTTAATATTTTTAGAGATAGATGCTGCATCTACATCGATATGAATAATCTTACAATTTTGTGCAAAGGTACTTAATTTACCCGTAATGCGGTCATTGAAGCGAGTACCAATAGAAATCATTACATCACAATCTGTGAGTGCCACATTTGGTGCATAGCCGCCGTGAATCCCTACATTACCGAGGTATAGAGGATGACGTGTATCTACGGCCCCTTTCCCCATCAAGGTCGTTACAACTGGAATGCCTGTTTTTTCAATTAAATCCATCATAAGCTGGTTGGCACCACTAATGCTGACGCCACCACCTAATAGGAACAGTGGTCGCTTAGCCTTAGAAATGATGGAGCAAGCTTTTTTTACTTGCCCTACGTGAACAGCCATATTCGGTTTATAACCGCGAATATTAACCTCTGTAGGATATTCATCAGACCCCATCGCCTTTTGAATATTTTTAGGAACATCTACTACTACAGGACCTGGACGACCGGTACGAGCAATGTAGAAAGCTTCTTTCAAAATGCGACCTAAGTCTTTACGATCACGCACAGTGACAGCATATTTACAAATATTACGGACGATACCAACTGTATCCACCTCTTGGAAGGCATCATTGCCCATAAGACCTAAGTCTACTTGGCCAGTAATACAAACGAGAGGCACACTATCTGCATAAGCAGTAGCAATACCTGTTACAAGATTGGTAGCACCAGGCCCAGAGGTTACCATACAAACCCCTACCTTACCCGTGCTACGAGCATACCCATCAGCAGCATGAGCTAAGGCTTGCTCGTGACGAGGCAAAATAACCTTTACCTGATCTTGTTTATATAATTCATCCATAATATCAATAGTAGCAGCCCCAGGATAGTTAAATAAGATTTCTACCTGCTCCTCTTGAAGGGCTTTTACCAAATACTGCGCGCCTGAAATCATAGGTGTCTCCTTATCTATGTAATACATGCATATTGCATTCTCAATATTCTCATTAGTTATATCTAAAAAATTGAATATCTTATATAGATGTGTTATACTCAATATAGTATCATATGTTGTGGTACATGAGTATGTATAAAATCTCAAATTATATAAGTATGTGTTGATTCTATCTGGAAAGGACTGTGTAACATGAAAGAAATCTTAGGTTTCCACTTGAACGGTTGCCCTTACTGCGCAAACGCATTCCGCGCTATCGATGAACTCGTTGCAGAAAACCCTGCATACGCAGATATTCATATTAACTGGGTTGAAGATCAAGATGCTCACGAGCTCTTCAAAACTCATCCATATGAATACTATCCAAACTTGTGGTTTGACCTCGACAAACAATACGAGGCTCAACCTGGTGAAAGCTATGAACAAACAAAAGCTTTAATCAAAGCTGTATTGGACAAAGCAATCGCGTAATCTAGTATTACATAAAAATGTGATAAATCCATTAAGAAAGAGGCTAGCAGTGCTAGCCTCTTTTTTTGTCTTTCCATTCAAGATACATATGTTTAATTACTTGGATCGGTGATACAAATAACATTCTAGGCCCACCATATCGCATGATTTCACGTATCTTTTCACGATATGTTGGTCCATAGCAATGTGTTTTACATACGCTGCAAAAGGTTTTACTTTCCATATGTGGACATACATCAATACGATGCTCTGCATAATGCCAAACGTCTTGGCACTCCTCACATAGTTCACCTTTAGGCGTGTGGTGTTTATCACGACAATAGATGCCAATAATTTGGTACATAGTTTTTAGTTCTAACTTACGTTTTTCATCAACTGTCACGTTAATCTCCTATTTCACAGACCAAGAAACCCAAGCGACCTTATCAACGGTCTTATTATGAATTTCACCATTGATAGCTAGTGGTTCAATGAGATTTCTAATCTCTTCTTTCATATCATCTATTGCGCCCCAGCCGTTATTATGAAGGCGCATAGTAAAGTAATTAACAGCCTTCTCAAGAGACATAACCTCTGTTTCAGGAACCGTTTTATAAGTTACTTTCACATTATGCCCTATTTCATGGATAGCCTCTAAGCACTCTTTCATCTTTCCATCCCAAGGGAATGAGTCGCGACCAAAGAAATGTTCAGATAACATATCTACCATTTCATCACTGCGCTCGCTGAAAGCAATCCACAAGCATTTATCATGACTTGCTTCGTGCATGGCACGAATATTTTCTACATCAAACATGATGGGACAGAAAATGCTATACGCCAAGTCGAAACTCTTATCCCAACTGAGTTCTCGACGTGTTTCATCAGACCAAGGTGCGATATATAAGCTCAAGTCAAGACCTTCTGCCTCTGCCAATTGTTTAGCACCTCGAATCATACCGTCAGATAAATCGATACCTGTTGCCTTATACCCTTCACGTGCTAATCCTAGGGCATAATCGCAAACGCCACAGCCTATGTCTAAAGTGCGTCCACCAGCTGCGGGTAATAGATTTTCATCCTTTAAAAATGCTAAAAATTCAGTTACTTGTGCTTTTCGATCCTCTCGATTGTGCATTTCCACAAAATATTCGGAACGGTGATTCCACGCATCTTGCTCATCGCGCCAAGCTTCGTTGACCGTAAGCTCTTGTATTGTATTTGTCATAATATCCCCTCTAATTAGCTACATACAAATATGTACAAGCTATAGATATATAAGTTATAAGTAGTTTTCACTCAGTTAAATTTACAATGTAATTTAACTCTCCCCTATATGCCTAGTGTTCCGTCTAGGAGGTTCAGATTTTCATATAGCTATTTTTATTGTACATCATTCTCAAAATAAAATGTGTTACTCAAGTCACATTTATTATGCTATTTCAATATTATTAAATATGTATTTTCACATAAAGACTATTGAATGTGCTTTTTACAAAAACAAAAGACTCCACTCAGTAAGTGGAGTCTTTTATCTCTCGTTTTGCAAATAGGTTTATACTATCTGCTCATATACATCAATTGAGTATATGATTATTTCTCTTCTTTTTTCTCTACCGGAGCAGGCGCCTCTTCAGTTTTAGGAGCTTCTGTTTCAGTTTTCTCTTCAGTCGTTACACTCTCATTATTAGCAGCTTCACGCTCTTGTCTGATACGTTCTTCTCGCTTAGCTTGTGCCTCTTGTTCTCTCTTTTCAAAGGACTCACTAACTTTATCAGTAGTTTCTTTTAATTTATCGCGACCTTTCAATGCAAGCTCTTTAATCGCTTCTGGATCGGCACCACTGAACTCAGCCAACGCACCTTCATTATTTGGATCAAAGAACGGAGCTTGTTTAAAACCTAATAAGGATGCTACAAATACCATCGGAATTTGTGCGATAGCACTGTTGTATTGCTTAACTGCATAGTTATAAATTTCCCGTTTATTGGAAATAAATGTTTCGTTTTCGCTAATAGCTTCTAAGAATTTACCATATTGAGTATTGGCTTTCAAATCAGGGAATTGATTTGCTAAGGCAGTAATATTTTGTACCGCCTTAGATGTTTCACGAGCCATTTCTACAAAGTTATCAGAAACTTTCAACTGAATTAGTTTTTCATAATCACCATACTCATTTACAAGACCTGTAAATTGGTTTACGATAGCAACCTTTTTCTCGTAAGCAACGATAATATTAGCACGTGCTTCTTTTATCTCTACAGTCAAATTTTGCAATAAATTGTATTGCTTAATAAAGAAGTAAATCAAGAATACAATTAAGAAAAATATTAGTGTTGAAAGCATAGAACCCTCTCCATTTCTATTACAAATAACAATGCAAATTTGAGAATATTATATCATACCGAATATATAAGAAATATGAAATTTCATTCATGAAGCATAAATTATTGAATACTCCATTTAGTAGTTCGTGCATGTATTTCCATTCGTTTCTCTCCTATTACTAGAATTAATATAGCTGTTTCATATATTATTTATATTTATTATAATAAAGAAAAGGAGGCTTTGAAAGTATGGGAAAATATATGATAATACTTATGTTTCTATTGATCGCTATTGCTGTAGTTTTTGCTACTTATAACTTATCTATAATTAGATCTATGCCTCCTGAAGAGCGTTATAAACTTCTTTACTTTAAGGATGATCAAGTCTCTATAGGCATTGGCTTAGTAAGAAGAACATTTAAATTAAGCGATATTCGTGAGGTACGTTTTTCTAAAGGTAAAAAATTCCGTAGCATGGGCAGCTGGGCCGGCAGAATGCAAATTTGCAAACTAAATGGTAAAACAAGCCGTTGGATAGAATTTGATGGTACTGTCTATTACAAAAAGATGGTATATATAACTAATGAAGAAATCATTGATAAATCAATAGACTTACTGATGAATGAATTCCAAGCACGAGGAATTCGTTGTACTAAATATAGATGCTAACATATAATTTTCTGAACTATACATCAACCTAAAGAATAAAGACACATAAAAAGGCTTCTCGAAATCGAGAAGCCTTTTATTTGGTGCGCCTAGCAGGAATCGAACCTGCGCACCCGGTTCCGGAGACCGGCGCTCTATCCCCTGAGCTATAGGCGCATGAATACCTAAAAATTATACCATATAACGCTATGGTTCGGTAGTACAAAGTATATACAAACACTAGGTTCATATAGAAAAGCCCCTAATATTAAGTTGTATATCAACTAATATTAGGGGATATTTTAATTAAAGACTCTCTTTAATTAATTCTAATAGAGCATCGCAACTGTGACTTACATCGTCATAGGTTTCATCAAAATTCCCCGTATACCAAGGATCCTTTACATCACGGCTATCACCAATAAAAGACATAGCCTTATACACCTTAGCATCTACATCATCTCCAATGATACGTTTTAAATTACGTCCATTATTTTCATCCATAATAACGAGGTAATCGAAGTTGTGATAGTCATCAACGGTCACTTGGCGAGCCTTACGACGAGTATAAGGAATACCCATTTCATCTAGCTTTTGCTTAGTTCCATAATGAGTATCGTTGCCTATCTCCTCACGAGATGTAGCGGCAGATTCAACATAAATAGAATCACTTAATCCAGCCTTATCAACAATATGCTTCATATAAAACTCTGCCATCGTAGAACGGCAGATGTTACCGTGACAGATGAATAAAATTTTAGTCATAATATACTCCTTACATACTAATAGTCCTTACAGCATACGCTATAAGGACTATTAGTGCAATATTTAATTAGAAGTTGTGTCGTACCCCTGCATCGATACGCCATGTATTATCTATGGTAGCACCAAAGTTTTTAGTGAATGTACTATATAGATATGTACTAGGACGAATGCTCCAAGAGCCGCCGATTTCCGCATCAAGCCAAGTATCCTTCAAGTCAACTGTAGTTTGTACTGTTGGGTTACCTGGTGCAGAGTATGTAGTGTTCAATTTACCAGAGAATTCATGAGCTAGTGCTAATTTAGCAAAGATATTTGATTTTTCTGTTTCTTTGCCAATGCCAATGCCGAGTCTACCTACAGCAGAGTTCACAGCATCAGATTTAACATGCATGGAGCCACCGCCAACAATAGACGCATCATAGGATACACCTTTTAAACGACCTAAGATAAATTCTACACTAGGATCAATGTAGAAGCCATTTTGTTTCTTAATACGCTTACCATATTCAGCACTCAAGGATGTACCAAATGTATGGTAGTTACCATTTAATCGTTGGCCGCTCATAGAGTTAAGGCTATAGTCGTTGGATAATCTATTACCACGAGCGATAATATCTAGATAACGACCATCATCGTGTTGTTTTGTACCATATAAGGCAACACCACCAAGTTTACCATCGCCACTGCCATTAGCATATGAATTACTAGATGTACTGTAATCAATAGCACCACCAAAGATCCAACCATTGGATGCTTTATGGTCGTAGCCTACTTGTACACCGTTATATGTCATATGTGCATCAGCGCCATCTGTAACCTTAGATTTACCACCTATATATTTAGCCCATACTCCTTTATCTGTATTAGCTAAACGAAGGTCACCTAAACGACGTTGTAAATCATTAGTATTATTTTTCCACGCCATAACTGTTGAAGTAAGGGCTGATTTTGTACCACTCACCAAGGATGATTCACTACTACGAGTAATCTTTGTTGTATCATCTACAACGAGATGACCTTGAGAATCAAAATGATTTGCCCCTAGGTCTGCAACAGCACCAGGTGTAGTGATGCCTTCATTAATTTGAACTGTTGTGCTAAGCTTCTTATCATTGCCTGTGTATTGCAATTTCTCAGCTAATGCTTGAATATCTTTTTTGTAGCTTGCATCATCGATGGTATTACCGGAATGGTCGCCTTGCATCGTAATATGGCTATTATCCGCCGCATGTTCAACGATGATTTGCCCTTTTCCTGTATCGCTAGCCGGCACACCGGATTTATAAATAGCATTCACATAACCGCTGTAATTTTGGATCGTAATTGGTCGAGCATCGATAGGATGAATGTTACCTGCTGCAGTTGGGTTAACACCACCTACAAGATTGCGAACCTTACTGCCCTTGTATAGGTACGCTGCATTATCCCCTGATGGACGTTCTTTTTTAGGTGTAGGGCGCTCCTTACCAATCCACTCATTATTCCAAGTAGCACCATTTTGTAGATATATATCTGCACCAGAATTATGAGGGTTTTTATTGCTTTCAGCATATTCATTTAACACAGCACCAGTAAGGCTAGAGTTTGGTGTTGTGAAAGCTAAACCAACATTCGTCGGTTCTTCATTATGGTTTGGATCGCGACCATAATCCTTATCGATTAAGCCTACATTACCAACAGCAACCAAGTCTTTGGTACCTGGATGTTTACCATCAGAGCCTGCATTTACATAGACATCACCCTCTTCAGCTACTACAGAGTACGTATCAGATGTTTCTAAAGGATGGGTAATGATACGACCACCACCATCAACAATAATATGACCGCGCTGATTAGCTTGTAAACCTACACCGATAGCATCGATATCCACATTACCTTTCACATGAATATTAGTATCACCATAGTCTCGATCAGGGTTATCTTTACTTAGACGTGGTACCTTACCGCCATAACCAGCATAGACTGCACTCATATAATAATGACCTAATTCTCTCTTCGATGCTGGTGCATCATTCTTTAATCGTACAATAAGGTCTTTATCTACCGTTAGTTGTGAACCAAAGCCATTATAAATACCTGTAACATTCTTACTTTTACCGGCCTCTGTTAAACTTTTACCATGTACATTAACGGTTAATGTATCCTCTATGTGTTTAACCTCAGGTTGCGTTTGTACTGGTGACCCCATTGTTAAGCCTAGCAATTGCTCTGCTTTATCGCTGGTAGCATTAAATTCTGTAGCCATTGCAGAATAAGACATGCCAGTTAACACTAACGCAGCCATCACAGCCGACACATGACGTTGTAATTTCATAAGTATCTCTCCTTTTTCCCTACCTTGTAGGTTGGTACCCTCACAGAACGACATAGACACAAAAATATAAAAAGACCCCCTAAGTCCAACTTAGGAGGTCTTGTATATCCACACACTCGGTAAAATAAAACTTAATTATTCAGGATTGATAATGAAGGACAATGCGCTGAAGTATTTGTTTTGCTCACCTTTGATTTGAGTTGGGAAGCCAACTTCAACACCTACTACGTTAAGACCATTAGCACTTACTGTAACAGTTGCTTTACCGTTTGCATCAGCTTGGCTTTCGCTAGTAAGATCATTGATTACGTCTTTGATAAGAGGTGCATTTGCATATGGTTTGCCTTCTTTCAAGACTTGGATTTCATAGGTATCACCTTTTTTAAGTGTCAATGGGTTAACGGATGGAATGATTTGGATGAAAGCGTCTTTATTGTCTAAAGGTTTTGCTTCTGCATTCCAGTAGTGAACGTCATATTTGATAGCATGTGTACTTTTTTGTGCACCAGGAACTTCTGTGATTGGTTTATGAACAGTTTTGCCATCCTTGTCTTTTGTCCAATAGCCATAGTCGAAATTAGTTGCTGTTACGCCTAATTTATCTGTTGGCACAACAGCAATATTTTTTTCATGTTTAACAACTTCTACAGGGATTACTGCACCATTGTTGTCATAGCCTACAAGACCTGTTACCATTTCAGGTTTGTAAGCGTTATCCAAAGGACCTTCGCCAAGAACTAATACTTTTTCATCTAGACGGTTAGCAAAGAATACGCCATGAGCATCAACGGAAGAGCACACACAACCTGCTGCTAAACCTACTGCGAACAAAGAAGCTAAGATTTTCTTATTCATAAGAACCTCCATAATCAATAATTTATTTCAACAAACTTGTTATTATTATACAGCGTTATACTCATTTCGTATATACTAATACCCCTATAGTCAAGTTAGTATGCATAGTTAATATATACACTCCTATGTATGCCATTCTAACATAATTGATAAAATTATCATCTATTTTTCATGTGGATATAATAAATGAGATTATCTTACTCATACTAAACAATGAAATCTATTATTTTCTACCATGTATGAAATGCTATTCTTATTCTGTTATAACACAAAAACGACACCCCTAAGGAGCGTCGTTTTCTATCTATATAGATATTATTTTTTGTTTTTAGCAGCTTTCGCACGTGCGTTACGATCAAGGATTGTTTTACGCATACGAATGCTTTCTGGTGTTACTTCAACGAGTTCGTCGTCATTGATCCACTCAAGAGCTTGCTCCAAGGAGAAGATACGAGGTGGCGTCAAGCGAACTGCTTCATCAGAGGAGCTAGAACGCATGTTAGTAACGTGTTTTTTCTTACATGGGTTAACATCCATATCAAGTTCACGAGTGTTTTCACCAATAACTTGACCTGCGTACACGTCTTGGTTAGGGCCAATGAACAATGTACCACGGTCTTGAACAGAGTTCAAACCATATGGAGTAGTTTCGCCATTTTCGAATGCTACCAAAGCACCGCGTGTACGGGAAGGAATTTCACCTTTATATGGTGCATAGCCATGGAATACATGGTTCATGATACCATTACCTTTTGTAGCTGTTAAGAATTGTGCACGAAAACCGATCAAACCACGAGCTGGAACTACGAATTCCATACGAAGGTAACCAGCTAATTCGACCATGTTAGTCAATTCAGCTTTACGTTGACCAAGGTTTTCCATTACTGTACCCATGAATTCTTGAGGTACGTCGATAGTCAATGCTTCTAGTGGTTCGCACAATTGGTCGTTAATAGTTTTGAAGATTACGCGAGGTTTACCTACTTGTAATTCGTAGCCTTCACGACGCATAGTTTCAATCAATACAGCCAAGTGCAATTCGCCACGGCCAGATACTTTGAAAGCATCTGCAGAATCAGTTTCTTCTACTTTCATAGAAACGTTAGTTTCTACTTCGCGGAACAAACGATCACGCAAGTGACGAGATGTAACGAATTCACCTTCGCGGCCAGCGAATGGAGAGTTGTTTACGGAGAATACCATGGACAATGTTGGTTCGTCGATGGAGATAGATGGCAATGCTTCTGGATTTTCAGCATCAGCTACAGTTTCACCAATATTGATATCGTCGATACCAGCGAATGCAATGATATCGCCCATTTCAGCTTCGTCAGTTTCAACGCGGTTCAAACCATTATAAGTATATACGCGACCAATTTTCGCTTTACGAGTGCTTTCACCATTCATGATAGCCACTTGTTGGTTAGTTTTCATTTTACCGCGAACAATACGGCCTACAGCAATTTTACCGATGAAGTTATCGTAATCAAGTGTAGTAATCATGAATTGAAGAGGACCTTCCATATCACCTTGTGGTGCAGGAATTTCGTCGATCAATGTTTGGAACAATGGCTCCATGTTTACCGCTTCGTCATCCCAGTTAGTTTTAGACACACCAGAACGAGCAGATGCGTATACTACAGGGAAATCAAGTTGATCATCATCAGCTTCAAGTTCCATGAACAATTCAAGAACTTCGTCTTCAACCTCTTTAACACGTTGGTCTGGACGGTCGATTTTATTGATAACTACGATTGGTTTCAATTTTTGTTCTAAAGCTTTACGCAAAACGTATTTAGTTTGAGGCATTGGACCTTCGTATGCATCAACGAGAAGCAATACGCCGTCAACCATGTTAAGTACACGTTCTACTTCGCCACCGAAGTCAGCATGGCCTGGAGTATCAACGATGTTGATTTTGATGCCATTATGCATAACTGCAGTGTTTTTAGACAAGATAGTAATACCGCGTTCACGTTCCAAGTCGTTGGAGTCCATTACGCGTTCTGCTACCTTTTCATTTTCACGGAACACATGGCTTTGTTTTAATAACGCGTCCACCAAAGTAGTTTTACCATGGTCAACGTGGGCGATAATCGCTACATTTCGAAGATTTTCGCGAATCATAAGATCCTCCCTTTAATTCCTTCAGTATATTCTATATCACATAGCGCTTTTGAAAGTAGCTATGTAGGTATATTCCCAAAATTGGCAACAGTTAATTATAACGCAGTCTATAGAAAAAAGTCAAAGAAGTACAGGATTTCCAATCATGGCAATTTCTACATTTGATTATACTTTTGACTCATCTTAAGGCTAAGTTAGCTATCTAAGCATAGGATAATAAAAAAGATTCCTCATGATACTTGCCTCGAATAAGATAAGAGGAACGTTACATAAGAAATCTTTTATTAGTATTGTATTATTCTTCCCCAATCATGCGTACTTCTGGTTCTAGCTGTACACCATGTTGGTCATATACACGTTTTTGTACTTCTTTGATAAGATCAAGCACATCTTTGGCTTTAGCATTGCCAGTATTGATAACAAAGCCAGCATGCTTATGAGATACTTGTGCATCACCAACAGATAATCCTTTAAGACCTGTTTGTTCAATCAAAGTACCTGCAAAATACCCTGGTGGGCGTTTAAAGGTTGAACCTGCGCTAGCATACTCTAGAGGTTGTTTAGATTCGCGCTTTTCTGTGAGCTCATCCATGCGAGCCTTAATAACATCCTTGTCGCCAGGTTGTAACGTCATAACAACCTCCCCAATAACCTCATGGTTATCGTGGAATACGCTATGACGATATCCAAAATCTAAGTGAGATGCATCGTATTCTTTAATATTGCCTTGGAAATCTACGGCGCGTACTGTAGTGACTACATTGCTCATTTCCCCGTCATAAGCACCTGCATTCATAAATACAGCACCACCGAGCGTACCTGGAATGCCAATGGCAAATTCAAGGCCAGATAGCCCGTTTTCCCAAGCAAATTCAGAAGCATCCTTTAACATATAACCAGAACCAATGCATAATACATTATCATTGCAATCCATGATTTGTGTCATATGTCGAACCGATACGACAGCACCGCGAATACCACCGTCTTTCACCAAAATATTGGAGCCGCAACCAATAATCGTTACAGGCACTTGTAATTCGTGAATGGTGCGTAGCGTAAAGCTCAACTCATCCATCGTCGTAGGTTCAATAAATAAATCAGCAGGACCACCAATTTTAAATGTCGTATGATGACAAAGCAGCTCCTGTTCTCGCACACGTGTACTAGGTAATTTCTCTAATAAGGCTTCTTTTAAGGCCTTAATGTTTTGGTTGTTGTTGTTCGCCATGATCTAACACTTTCATCCCCTCAGTGATTGGTTCGCTAATGATTTTATAGATATCATTAGAAATCTGGCTCCAACGCATTTGAGCTTGCAAATAAGAAGTCGCTGCAGCATTTTCTTGAATTTGAGGCATCAATTCCTCTTGTTTCTTTTGCAATTCATCTGCTTCTGGAGCACCGGACAACTTAGCGTATTCCCATTGCATTTGTTGTGCCATAAATGTGCGTACCAAAGCCGTTGCTACTGCATCAGCCTTCACTGCTTCTTGAGCAGCCATTAACTCTTTGTACTCTTCGGATTCACGCATAGCGTGAGCTAAATCATGAGCTTTATCGTAGTTCATAATATCCTCCTCTAACAACACCGTACGAAACACTACCTGTCATAGAGATTTGGTAGGTCCTTTAACACATACTTATATTATATCCCTTTATAGTGAAAGTATAATTATTTAGGTTGAATCCAGTTTCCTTCAGCTTTAAGATCTGGATAATCAAGTTGACGCATGCCTTCATAGGCAATGATAGCCACTGCATTAGACAGGTTCAAAGAACGGGCTTCATCGACCATTGGTATGCGAATACAAGTATCCTCTTTGCCTTCTAAAAGACTTTCAGGCAAGCCTCTCGATTCAGGACCAAAAACGAGCATGTCCCCGATTTCATAGTTGACCTCGGAATGTGTATGCTTAGCCTTTGTCGTAGCATAGAAATATCTACGATCTGGATATTTCTCATATAGTTCCTCAATATTCTCATGGACTTGCACATCTACTAAATGCCAGTAGTCAAGTCCCGCTCGTTTTACATGCTTATCATCGATGGAAAAGCCCAGCGGTTTGATAAGGTGCAAGGTCATGTGATTGGCGGCGCATAAACGCGCTATATTTCCTGTATTGCCAGGGATTTCTGGCTCATAAAGTACTATTTCCATTATCGTTCCCCTATTCTTTATATCTATATTATTCTACAAAGGAACGCACAAAATGTCCACTTTTACCGCCTTCTTTTTCTACAAGGTATGTAGGGCCCATAATCATGCCTTTATCGATGGCCTTACACATATCGTATACGGTGAGTAAGCCCACTTGAACTGCTGTAAGGGCCTCCATTTCAACGCCTGTTTTACCAGTTGTTTTAACGATAGCACTCACCTTAACGGCCTTGTTGTGATTTTCATCGGTACAAGCCGGGCTTTCACCATCTACTAAGGTGCAGTGAACCTCAACCTTAGTCAATGCCAACGGATGACATAGGGGAATGAGATTACTCGTTTGTTTAGCCCCCATAATAGCCGCTAGTTGCGCTACGCTAAGGACATCGCCCTTTTTCATAGTACCTGCTGCGATACGCTCATAAATAGCGTCGTTGATGGCAATAAAACCTTCAGCCACAGCTGTGCGAGATGTAATATCCTTGTCAGACACATCTACCATCCAGGCATTACCATCTTGATCAAAATGTGTTAAATCCATACTATATCCTTACTAATCATGCATAAATTATCATCTATAGTTTTATTTTCATTAGTTATATTATACAATAGAATTAACAATTATATGTATAAGGAAGGAAGTGTTCCTATGAAAACAAAACTAACTTATTTCGGCCACGCTTGCTTTATGCTCACTCGCGGTGATGTATCCATGATTTTTGACCCATTCTTAACGGGCAATACATGGGACATCGCTAAAAAAGAAGATATTAAATGCCAATATATCTTTGTTAGCCATGGTCATGACGACCATTACGGCGATACAGAGTACCTCGCCAAAGAAAATGATGCCCTCGTTATCTCTACTGCAGAGGTAGCAGGTAAAGCAGCTGCTGCTGGTTGCCGTGCTCATGCTATGCATTTAGGCGGCAAATTCGACTTCGAATTCGGTTCTGTTCGCATGGTTCCTGCCTTCCACGGCGCTGGTATCCCAGGCGGTCATGCAGCAGGTTGCATCGTAGACTTCTACGGCGACATTCTTTACTTCGCTGGCGATACAGCACTCTTTAGCGACATGAAATTATTGAATCGCTTTGGCGATATCGACTACGCATTACTTCCTATTGGTGATAACTTCACGATGGGCGTTGAAGATGCGGCTCTTGCCGCTTCTTATGTAAAAGCGCGTATCTCCATTCCAATTCACTACAAAACATGGCCTGTTATCGACCGTGAACCAGGTGTATTTACAAGCTTAGTTGAAGGCAAATACAATCAAACAGCCCTCATTATCGATCCAGGTTCCTCTATCGAGCTTAATAGCTAATCCCAAAACATGACATAGAAATGACGCAATTCATTGGAATTGCGTCATTTTTTTATTGTTAGGTCCTAAACAAAACCTAATGAAATAAAGTGATTTCCTATTGGCCTAGAATTCTTGGTTTGCCATGGAGAAGCCACCACGATTGGACATGCGTACAAACTCATCAATATCTTGTGTTTCATCTACACCTACATAGCCTAGCTCTCGAACTAAACCATATGGATTGTGCAAAGATAATTGAGGGTTCTCACCTGTCAGTACCCAAAGTACTTTATAGCCTTTTGGAGCTTCCCGGAGGCGCTCCTCTCCTTTACCATCCGTAAAGTAAACTAGTAAATCCACACGATTTTGATTAGCTAAAGAGAACACAGGTGCAAAGGCTGTGGCACCACGCACATCGAGGCGCGGCTTAACGTCCTTCACCGATTCCATCGTATAGGTACGACGCACTTCGTTATCGCATTCTACTACGGTAATGCGGTGATTATAGGCATGCACGATTTGCAATACTTGCTCTAATGCATTGGTAAACTCAACATCGGTAATACTACCACTCATATCGAGGGCTACCCATACATTCGCCTTATGTTGTCGCAAGGTACCAGATAATTCGAGGCGCTCTGGCTGACGACGATTGCAACGCATCGTCGTTTTTTTGTAGCCGCTGGCTACCTTACCCATCAATTTTTTAAGGTAAAAATACCAAGGCAAGGCTCGACGCGTCTTTTGAAACGTATCGATGAGACTTTTCACATAGCCTTCCATATCGCCTTTAGAGGCTTCGTTAATATAACGCTCCGTAATTTGATCCATAGTATCGGTGTCAATAGAATCAGATTCATCCCAAATATCATGACTTGTTTGAGGATCAAACTCCATGGCTACTGCCGTTTCTGCATTGTCGATAGGCACAAAGAGATCAGGCTTCTCTTTCATGACCTTGTCGATAGCCTTAGCATAGTACTCAATGGTACGGAACCGTTTTAACAATAAACCAAAGCGCTCATTCACATTAGCTACCGTTACCGCATCACGGTCCACATGTTCAAGATAATCGTTTACCACCATATCCATGGCCATGTGAACGGCTGTTTTGTGAAAGCCTTGACTTAATGCTTTCACCCGCATCAAGTGAGCCGAAATGATATGAAGAATTTCCCGCTTAATACCGTCCTTCATTACATCCGGCGGTTGGCGTAATAAGATAAACGGATTTACATAAAGTACATAGCCCCCTTGTTTTAGGGTAATACCAAAAGCGCTAGTCATATCAAAGCGAATGCGATGAGCCATTTGCAAATAGAAATAACCAAAGAATTGATCCTCTTCAAGGAGTAGGCTATTTACATCATGCAAAATATTCCATAATCGTTGCTCAAAGGCAGGTGTCATAACTGCTTGCTGCATAACGGCAAGATTTGTGCCTTCTACCTCTATATCTTCAAGAGCTCGACCAATAGTGCCAATATGGCTATCAGACATATTATGGTTCATCAAGTCCGCTGCTATACGTTCTGGTGCCATACTATGATGCTGCTCTTCATAGCTATCTACATAGGCCTCATAGGTTGCATATATTTGCGCATATAAAGCCTCTGCTTCGCGATGAATCCGCTCTCGTTTCGCGTGCCAACGATCGAGAGCCTCAATGGCATCCACATCATAAGAGCCAGTCTTTTCCCAACCATCAATATGCGTCAGTAGGTCAGACGCATCGCGAATATCGTCCTTATCTAAATTTCGTTGCATCATTCCACCTCCTTTTCATTAAACATCAGATTTTATTTGGAACTATTTTTGTGCTTCAAAGAAGGTATCGACGAACAAGTCATCTTCAATGGCATAGGCGTATACGCGCTCATAAGTGTTGCGTAAATCTTTCATAACTGCTACACGCAAATCTCCTGGGTATAGTGTTAAGAATTCCACAAAGTGATGAATTTCCTCTGCATTACTATTGCGATTTAAACGATGCAACATATTTTTAGCCGCTACATATAGACGAGTTGGGCTTTCACCTTTAACCTGTTCAGCCATAGACATAATAGCACCTGGTTTTTGAACTGCCCCTAATACATCATCAAAGGTAATGAGCGGTTCTTGATCGGACTCGATAAAGCTTACGAAAGCCTCTGCAATAAGTTTACCAACGTTACCGCGGATAACATTCATAAATACGTCACGACTATAAGCTGAACCCTCTTGGTTTTTATAAATCGTATATAGTCCAGATACGCGTTCAAAGGAACGAGGTGTGGCATCAATATCGTCTTCGTGGCGTTGATTTAAATATTCAGGATAAGAAGAAATGAATTCGATAACCTTTTCTTCAATACCTGCGCCGATAGCCCAGTCGATCCATTGCATGTAATCCGCATGCATATAGAGCCATACAAAACGGTTTTGTTGGGCTGGATCCATATCAATCGTTTGGTAATCAAAGGAATCCTCAGGGTTCATAGCGGCGATAATACGCACTTGATCACTCAAGGAGAAACCATTGATTTCACGGTTCAAGATAAGGTTCATCAACTCTTGTTGTACCGCATGTTCCGCACGGTTAATTTCGTCGATAAACAGCAATACTTGGCGGCCTTTATCTACGGCTTGTGCCACATGTTCTAACGTATGATGCACAGCATATACCGTAGTTTTCACTTCACGAGTGCGGCCATGACCATCTGTGTGCGTCACAGTTTCCACCGTAGGTAAACCGCCGATTTCACCTTCTTTTAAAAGGTTACCGTCGATAGTAACGAGTTCCCAATCATGTACATCTGCTACGCGCGCTGCGAGAGATGTTTTACCGATGCCCGTTTCACCGACGAGCAATGGTACTTGATTTGCGGCAAGCACTAATTCAACGCTCGCCATTGTATCTATAAAGTTCATTGTATCTCCGTTCTAATACTTCAAATATTCGCCTACTGCAATTTTCTTTACTGCTCTAGTGCCGTATGCATCAATGAGTGACAATAGATCGATAGGCCATTTAGATTGGCGTCCACCGATAGCTTTATTATTGATCAATTCACGAACATAGTCCGCATCAATGGTATCACTAGAAATAGCTTCTACGATAATAGCCTTAATTTCATCCACCGTAACACCTAATGTATTAGGAATATAGCCTAAGATAGGTGCACTCACTTTAAATAGGTGTAATGCCAATTCCTTTGAAAGATTTGTAATTTGACGCATCGCCTGAGGATCTTGTTTCACGGCCGCTTCTAGCACGGCTACGCTTGGCTCATTAATATAGCGCAAGGCTAAATAATTTTCCTGTACAGCTTGTAATTGGACTACTTCGCTAGGTTCTTTAATATATTGTAGCGCATCGTAATTTGCCTTTACCGCTTCTAATTGCAACTCTTCTGACGGATTTGCTATATAGCGAATGGCCCAACCAGATTGTGCTAATGCACTTCGAATTAGCGAGTCAGACGGATTGTTTATATATTCTAAAATAGCCCAATCCTTTTCAACTAAGGCACTTAACAATTCTTCTGTAGGGTTTTCTACGAACTGTATTGCTCGTGGTGCTTGTGAAAGCGCCGTTTCAATAACCTTTTGAGTAGGGTCTTTGATATATTGAAGCAACATACCATTTTGAGCTACACAGGTAAGCTGCATCGTTTCCGTTGGGTTTGGAATATTCCGAATCCCATGTGGGTTATTGGTCAGCGCTGTTATATATTGTTCCTCTGTCATAATAACCTTCTTTTCTATGTAAAAAGGCCATACGAATACGTATGACCTATACTGAATTCTACTCTAATTATATCACAATTTTTCGATATAGTTATATTTCTTTCGTATACTCACTACATCGTTAATGCATCTAAATCAGAATTATTCCCAATGACTAATAATTTATCATCTTCACCGAGAATGGTACTTGGGTTTGGTGGAACTTCTAAATCTTCACCGCGTCTTATGCCTACTGCATTAAGATTATATTTCTCACGCAAATTAGAATCCTTTAAGTTAGACCCCACCAAGAATGTTGGCACCTTAATTTCTATGAGGCTAATGTTTTTAGATAGTTGTAAATAATCCATCACATGGTCTCTAGTTAAAAACTGTACAAGGCGTAATGCCATATCGTATTCAGGATAAATCACTTGATCTACACCTATTTTATGAAGCATTTTGCCTTGTATATTATTTTCAGCCTTGGCCACAATTTTAGGTGCATCTAATTCTTTAAGAAGCATAGCTGTCATTAAATTAGCTTGAAGATTTCCACCTATAGCCACAATAACCATATCAAACTGGCTTAGGGCCAATTCTTTGATTGCCTCTTCATCAGTTGTATCTGCAACTATAGCATGTGTTATAAATGGCGAAATTTTCTGTACAACTTCTGGATCAATATCTACACCTAATACCTCATGCTCCATGGAAGCTAACATCTTGGCAACAGTGCCTCCAAATTGACCAAGACCTATTACTGCTATCGTTTTATGTTTCATATATGACCTCTTTTATATTCAATCTAATCTATTTTTATAACAATACACGCTCTTCTGCATAGCTAATTGGTTTAGTCGGTGCCGTTCTTAGCGCCCAAGTACCAATAACAGTCATAACCCCTACACGACCTGTAAACATAACAAGCATCAACACCCATTTACTACTTTCAGATAAATTAGGTGTAATACCCGTTGTAAGACCTACGGTCCCAAAGGCAGAAGTTACCTCAAAAAGCAGTCGAATAAAGTCATATGGCTCATCCCAAGCCAAATAACAAGTAGCAAATAAAACAAAAAGGATAGATAAAAAGATTATCCCATTTGCCTTAAGTACAGTAATCAACGAGATACGACGTTCAAAAACCTCTGTATCAGAACGGTTATTAAATAATGTACGCGATGCTAGAAAAGCGACGGCAATAGTACTAATCTTAACACCGCCCCCTGTAGAGTTAGGACCTGCCCCAATAAACATAAAAATGATGGTAATAAACAGTGTAATTGGATGTAAATCATTATAATCTACAGTTGCAATCCCCGCTGTACGAGGTGTAATCGATTGAAACAGAGATGCCATGATCTTGTTCCATATAGGTAAAGGACCAAACGTTTTGGGATTCGCCCACTCAACCCCCAAGAAAATAATAGTCCCTAAAAGGATGAGCGCCGTTGTACCAACTAACATTATTTTTGTATGTAGTTTTAAATCTACAAATCGTCGTAGCTTGCGATGCGACCAAATATCAAAAGTCGGGAGATACCCAAAACCACCTATTACAATAAGGGCCATTGTATTCATATTAAATAATACATCGCCCACCATAGCATAAGGTAGATCATTATCAAAGAATATAAATCCTGCATTACAAAAGCTGGAAATAGATTGCATAATCCCCGTATATAAAGCAGCATCACCAATATAGGGATATAGCTGAATGGTATAGATAATACCCCCAATTATTTCGACACAAAAGGTATAAATGGTTAGCTTCTTCGTAATGTGTAGAAGCCCTTTCATGCCATCTTGCCCTACATCTTCTGACAAAAGCACGCGATTTTTCAGACCTACCCGTCGCCCTAATACTAGAGCAATAATAGTGGTAAAGGAAACAATCCCTAAACCACCTAATTGGATAAGGATTACCATGACGATTTTGCCAAACAAGGACCAATGATGATAGGTATCTACTGTTGACAATCCAGTTACAGAAACACAAGATACTGCGGTAAAAGCTGCATCTACAAGCGTTGTACTAAGGCCTTGAGCATGTGATATGGGCAACATGAGTAATATCGTCCCTATAGTCATGGTAGCAAAAAAGCTAAGGGCTAATAGGCGATAAGGATTTTGTTGCATATATTGCTGAACTTGATTTTTTGAAGTATTTTTCCACATAACTATAGTCCTATCCTATTAGTTCCTGCACTGACTTTAACGTTGGTAGTGGACTGCGCCCGCCTATGCCTTGTGTATTTAAAGAAGCTACTGCAGATGCAAAAATAGCGGCCTTCTCTAAATCAGAATGTGCACAAGCTTTGAGCAACTCTACAGCATGTATAGATGCACGGTCATGCTTAGTCGTCGAAGTTGTGTCTTGCCCCTTCATATGATTAATTGTATATACTAAATTAGCTAGAAAAGCACCATGAAAGCTATCCCCAGCCCCCGTTGTATCTACTACGGTAGATTGAGTAAATGGTTCACATCGATAAAATGTTCCATCAGGCCAAACAAAATAACTACCATTTGCACCATCCGTAACACCTGCAATACATGAACCTCGTTCATGAATGATACGACAAGCCTCTTTTAGATTAGTTGTGCCCGTATATTTTTCAGCATAATCACGAGCTACGATAACGATGTGACTGGCTTCAGTAATAGGCTTCATGTCTTCATCGTAACGCTGAGCACCACCATCTAAAGAAATGATAGTGCCTACCTCTTTTGCAACGGCCATAGCAGAGCGCATGAGTTGGCGATGTCGACCATTGATATGCAGAATATAGGCAGATCCTATCAGCTGCTTATGGGTATCTAAAAACTCAGGCTCAGTTGCAGTAGACCGTTCAAAAAATACAGCACGCTCACCAGTACTCTGTTTTACGAGGATTGTTGCCACACCGCTCTTCGCACCGCGTTCAACTTGAATTGCCTCTGTATTAACATTATATTTTTCAAAGTCATCTAATATATGACGACCTACCATGTCCTCACCAATGCTATCAATCATAGCTGTACGGGCACCATATTTTCCTGCCACCGCTAGTGCTGTAGCCACTGGCCCACCACCATCTGTAGTAGACGATACGACTTGTTGTACCTCACGGCCTGTAGGATAATGATCGACGACGATAAATCGATCTAATGTACTGGCACCTATGCCAACAATATCTATATGTTTTTGAGGAAATGTACTCATACTAATCTCCTAACTCCGAAAACATAACTATTCATACAACAATATTACTTCTTATAGTTACAGAATACCTTTCACCTTATAAAAAGTAAACCCCAGACCATGGTCTGGGGCTACTTTGTAGTACAAAGTGTACTGTATGTCACGTAGTTTGTCTTATTTAGTATATGTTGTGTGTGAGAAAGGTTGTTAGATATAAGGTGTAATATAACAGGTTAAGACATCATACGTTCCATCATATATTCAATTTCATCAGCACTCAAATTGTACATAGCCTTTACCATTCGCTCTGCTGACTCACCAGATGCACCGCTTTTTGCGATTTCTGCTTTTGCCTTAGCTATAAGGGCTTCCTTGCGTTGTGCTTCGGAATCTTCATCTGTTGGTACGGAAATATTAGCTTTACCTTGACCAATACCACGTACCTCTTGGTTAGGATTATCTTTAGATGTTGTTTTCGTATCTTGGGCGGCCACCGCTTCCATAGCGAAGGAGTTTTTACCAGTCATGATATACTCCACAGCCTCCAAGGTACTTTGTGTAAGGTTTACCGTCCAGAATTCACCAGCTGCAGTCAATTTATAGAGTAACCCATTGTAAGCTACAAGACCACGTTCTTCCCATAATTTATAGAGCCAGTTTAATTCTTCTAGTCTTGGATCTAGTGTTACCAAACTCATAATATTGAGGAACCCTTGTTCAAGTTGGCTTACCACTTGATTTACGACGGGTTGTAACTCACTTTGTTTCATAAGAGCCATGAATGGTTTTTCACCGCGACTAACCATATCTTCGTATGGCTTTAATGCACGATGCAACATCATGCCGTACCCATCGACGTTACCACCGGCACCGCTACCAAATGGGAACATAGGCACGCCCGCTTTAGCCAAGATATTATACAAGCTACGTTCACGATTATTAGCACTCCAGTGAGCAGCGCTTAATCGGCGATAGGAACGCTCATCAAGGTACTTACGACCGAATTTGAACATATCCCCTTGCATTGCTGTTGTCGCAGCAGCTGGCACCTTACCTTTTGCAATATCTTTATTAAGATCACTGCCATCAAATACGTTCAATTGATATAGGTCAGCACCATCTACGCCAGAGCTTACTAAATCAGCTAAATCTTGTTCCCAAACCTCCATAGTTTGACCAGGCAAACCATAGATTAAGTCGATAACAACAGAGCATTGACCATAGGCCTTTAATGCTGCTAGACGTTCTAATACGGTTTCTTTCGTATCTAGACGGCCTACCATTTGACGAACTTCTGTGTTGAAAGATTGTACACCGATAGACATGCGGTTTACGCCGTTTGCCATCCACACATCGAGATTTTCAGGAATCAAATCGTGAATACGACCTTCTAAGGTAAGCTCGTAATCGTTAGCTAGTGGCAAATACTCTTTAATTGCTTTCAACAATCGTTCCGAGTTTGATGGAGATAACGATGTTGGTGTACCACCACCGATAAATAGGGCGTGGATTAATCCATCTTTTAATCTTGGACGCTCACTAGCTAGTTTTAACTCGCTAACAAGACCATCAATATATTGGTCCTCTACACTTTGACTCGTACCATTTTGGAAGAAGCCACAATATGTGCATTTAGTCTTACAAAACGGAATGTGAATATAGGCACATTGCATTTCACTCTTTTTAGGTGTGCCATTCATTAATGTATCCCAAACGGCTTGTGTTTCCTTTGGCGAAACTAAGATACCATTTAGCCCTGCATGAACAACACGTTTATGAGGGAAGGCACCACTCATCGGATTATCGCATTCTAAACCTAATTGTAGATTGCGTTGTTTCTCCGGAATGGATTCAAAGAAACTTGCTAAACTCATACTCCAATCCCCTTTCAGTTTAGGCTTGCAACTTTGCAAGTACAGATTTCGTAAATTCTTTTGCAATTGCAAAGTCTTGTTCATCTGGATGCGTTTCAGCCGCTTTATGTAAGGCATCGCGTTCAGGGCTTTGACCATGAGCAGATCCAGGTGGGAACATTTTATACATCATTTCGATGACTTTCGGATCAATTTTACCTTGGCATACGAAGCCATCTACAAGGGACTCTTTATTTTGTAGTAATTCAGATGCTTTTTCAATACTTTCACGAGCGTGATCAGAATCTGCATACATGCCTAATGTGGCAAAGAATACGATGTTAGGATTTGTTAAGGTTTCAATCAATTTTGCAGCCTCTTTATTTGCTGTACCACGGTCTACCCAGAAACCTACGAAAACGGTGTCATAATCAGCTAAATTTTCAGGTGCGTCCTTAACAGGAACGCAAGGTGTACCTTCAGGCATTACGGAAGCCATTGCTTCTGCAACACTTTTTGTATTTCCCGTGAGGGAAGAATATAAAATAATTGATTTCATAATTAGCTCCTTTAATTCTTGGATGAGTATATTACTAAAATAGGTCTATTCTTCTTCATCTTCACCATCAGCTTGTACAACAAAATGTACTGGAACCTCTACCGGTTGTATATCACCTGTAGGATTTGGATATGGTGTGGCACGGCGTACTGCATCAAGGGCAGCTTCTACAAAGAGCTCATCACCGCCACTCAATGGTGAAACGCTAATTAAGTTACCCTCTGTATCTAAACGAGCCGATACCAAAATGGTAGTATCTACATTCATTTTACGCTTAATCGCTGCATAAGGAATTTGTTTTTGGCTATCTACTGCAGCATAGAAGCCGGCCTTATCAAATACAGCTTTCACTGTACCATGACCGTCACCTTTACCAGTGCCGTCACCCTTACCATTCCCCTGACCTTGACCATCACCAGTGCCAGTACCATCACCTGTACCGTTTCCACCGCCAGAGCCGCCACCATGTCCGGGGCCGGAACCCCCTGTGGAATTATCGCCAGAGGTATTACCTTTATGTTCGCCACCTTTTTTGGCTACATCTACTGCATCAGGAATATCTGTTGCTGGAGATGGATCAACATTTGCTACAACAGCCTTTGTTCTTGCCGCTACTTCATCAGCCGATAATGGTTTAGGGAACAGGTCTGACCTATTACCGCCACCACCGCCGGCATGACCACTGCCGCCATCATCGAGAACACTTTGTGTGAGGTCGATTTCATAGGTTTCCATTTCTTGAATCGCTGGAACCACTACGAAAAAGATAACTGCAATAAATAGAGCAACTAGATGAACTACGGCGGATATAATGGCTGCTTTTTTCCATGATATGCCTAGTCCCATAGTTATCCTTTCTGTTCAGCTGCAATAGCCAAGCGTTTAACACCAGATTGTTTTAGCATGTCCATAATCGCGACTACTTGACCATGAGCTGCTCGTTTATCGGCTTGTAAGATAACACTAGCGTTAGGATTTTCTTGAATCCGTTGTTTAATCATAGCTTCTGCTTGATCAATACTCATTGGATTGTTATCAATTGTAATATGCCCTTCCGCATCAAGTGTAAATACAACTGGCAACTGAGCCGGTGCAGATGCACTAGTAGCTTGTGGTAATTGTACAGATAATGCTTTTTGAGCCACTGTTTGTAAGCTGTTCATCATGAAGAATACCAACAAGAAGAAGATGATATCAATCATTGGAATGATCATGAATTCCGGCTTAGTTTTCATACGAAAGCTTTGCAAATTCATAATTATTTCCACCCTTCTCGTTTAGCGCTAACAATGCTAACACACATATTTTCAATTTGGTTAATGATAGAATCCAAACGATGACTAAATACTGTGTATACAATAAAGGCCATGATGGCTACGCACAAACCAGATGCTGTAGCGATGAGGGCTTCACCAACACCACCAGTGATAGCAGATGCGCCCGCACCGGAGTCGAGGATACTGAAAGAACCAATCATACCTGTTACTGTACCTAATAGGCCCAATAATGGAGAGATTGTAACAGTAGCACTAAGGTAGTCCATATATTTACGGAAGCCTACTGCATCTACACCCATTTGGTCAGCAAAGGCTGTTTTCATAGCTTCCTCGCTAGAAGCATTATTTAAACCTGCTTCTGCAATACGGCTCGCAATAGATGGGTTTTCTTTGATTACTTTATCAATTTCTGCCCAATTTTGTAATTTTGCTAGTTCATTGACTGCATGGGTAACAACAAAAGTTTTACCGGCATATTTGCGATAGTAGAAAGCTCGTTCTGCAGCGATAGCGATAACCATGAAAGACAAGAGTAATAATGGATACATTACATAACCGCCGCTATGAAACAAGTGAATGACATAATTTAAGTTTTCCATATTAGTAACCTTTCTGCCTGTTTACAGACTGAATATTAGAACCTGTAGGTCCCTTGAATTCTTGTATAATCGCCTAACTTAAAGCTTTCACTACCATATAAAGTATCTCGTTTATTAGTGCCCTTCGCATCGAATGTGTAGAATGCCTCAAGGAGTAAATCCTTGCGAGGTACATAGCCAGCACCAAATGTAAAGCTGCGAATACCGTCAAGATAACGATCCGGTACCGCGCCAGTACCATTGCCACCGAAGAAGGAGCCATGTTCAAAGTGTTTGTAATCGATGAACGCATTCCAAGATTTTGGAATATCTAGGTCAGCACGACCAATATCTAGACGAGCCATCCAGAAGTGTGGTGTACCACCCATTTCGTGACCTTTAAGAGCAAAGTCTGCTGTGCCACGTTCATGTTGGTATACAGTGTTACCATTTAAATAACGGCCCAAGTTGGAGCGGTTTTGGCCGTAATCAACTGTAACAGATGCATTAGCACCTAATTGATATTTAGCGCCGATACCAAATACATGAGCTACATTGGAGAAGCTATGTTCATCATTACCGTTGCCATTTGCATTTAGGTATGTATGCGTTTTACCGCCAAAGGAGCGTAAATACCACGCTTGTAAACCAAGACGAGAGCCTATTTGTTTCTTATATTGAACAAAGGCGGCTTTATCAATTGCTGGTACACTGTCTTTTTCAAGAACTACCCCTTCTGTTTGAATCAAGTTGCCAATGATTTTACCAATCGCTTCACGTGGTAATTTGTTTTCAGACTCTGCATCATGTACAACCTTTTCAAGATTATACATATAGTTGAACAATGCATTTGGCATGCCCCAACCATAGTAAGAACTACCTTCACCCCAATCATTGGAGGCCATTGTAAAGTTCTTTTTGTAAATCGCATCTTTAGCATCAAAATCGTTAAATACATAGCTACCACTATCGTATTTATATGTTTTAGCACCTAAGTATCCAGTGAACTCATAATCACTAGCTGGTTGTCCATAGTAATCATAAGATTGTTTGAATGTGCCATCTGGCTGTTTAACCCAAACCACATCAAGCTCACTATTGTTATAGTTGCTCCAGTTATCTGTAGCATTATATTTAGCAATTTCTGCTACGGATTGATTGATCTCGTCACTATGTTTTTCAACATAGGCTTTAGGATTTACTAAAGCATCTTTATTATCAGCAGATACGATAAGACCTTTAGCCTTTTCTTTTAAGTATTCAGGGTATAAAGAAGAGTTCACATTATACATAATGTCCCCTGTCTTATAGAGTTTTTCCCCTGTATTCTTATTAGTGATTTCATACATTGCATAACCACCAGATGGAATATCGAGGGAGAATTTCTTCTCAGCCATATCTGTAGGGTATGCCTTAGCAAGAATATCTTGTAAGCGACTCATTACTTGAGCTTGTTTTTGTTGTGTTTCCGCAAGCTTTGCATTAGCCTTTTCAATTTCTTGATCCCGATTCGGATTGCTCCAACTTAGATTCAATGTAGCTTTATAAGCTTCATATTCAGCTTGTAATCCTTTTAGCTGTTGATAGAAGTAGATGCTATCTGTCTTACCTTTATAAGTAGAATCATAAATACCATTAGGGCTATCTGGTGCAGCTGTATCTTCACTAGATTTTTTCTCACCATCAGAACCGGTTTTAGTAGCACTTTCAATATCGTATGGGAACTCATCGCGATTAATACCGATTAACTCAGCCGCTGTTGGCGGTCTGTAGATAACTTCATGTACTGCGTGAGTATAGGCAGAATCAGTGATACCTGTACTATGTTTGAAAGTACCAACACCAATACGAACTTGAGAGTCATGACCGTTCCAAACGGCACGAACACCGTCATAAGATTGACCGAACCAATAGCCACTCGCCCCCATAGGCTCTGTTAAGCGGCCTACAGATACGTCCCATTTTTTAACGCGTCTCGTGAGATCCACTGTATCGAGTCGTTGATGGTTAAAGCCTTTAGAATCAGATTGAGTCCAGCTTGTATCTACACCACTCATGCCAGTCGCACTGCCGATAACTTTGAGGTTTGTAAACTCATTAAGGCGTGCATCGAAGCCAAGGCGCAAGCGTTGTTCAAAGCTATGACGATTAGCATCGTACATATTCGCTTTCGCAGAACCAATAGCAGAGTTCGCTCTAAATGGAGATTGCGGTCTATTAGAACCATCATGTGCCATCCAGCGCGCTCTGTAGTCGCCAACTAATGTAACACCACGCTCTTTTGTGGTATCAAAATCAGAACGAATAAAGTCAGTTAAACGAACTACATCAGCTACGTTTTGTACACCGGATTCAGCATTTGTAACTTCGCCATTAGCGCCCGTTACATTGGCACCTGCTACACTAGCCTTTGCACCATCTTTCGTCTTGCCAATAGCCGTCGTTTTGGTACCATCTCCACCGCCGAATTTAAGGTTAACGCCCATGCGGTATACCCGTTCTTGTGTAGCACGGTCATCATCGCGATGGTTAAAGATATTGTTGATACCAAAGTACATCATGGCATTTTTATTGAATCGTTTTTGAACCATTACGTTCCAAATGCCAAATGTTTTCTTTTCATAGGTTTGCTTATTATAAACGCCTGCATCACCGGACAAGATATCTGGCCAGTAGTTACCGCCATTGTTAAGGGTATTACTATCAAGCATGTTGATATAATAATCACCCCAAATGGAGCCATTCCAACCGGATTTAGGATTGTCATAAGTAATACCGATGTCAACTTTGTGCATTGGTTTATCAAGCAATTGACGAGGCATACTTGGATCACTCTTGTTGATGGCATGCAAGTATGTATACCCTAACTTACCAGACCAATATTTGCCGAACTTTTGTTGTACTTCCGCTTGAACACCTGTGATTTCTGCTTTACCAATATTTTTAAAGCTGTAAATCATATCTGGTGCCCGTTGGTACTTCGCATCGCCTTTGAGGTATGGTGCAAAGTCCATGAAGTCCCCTGTGAAGTATACAGACATATAGTTCTTGATGCGGTTGTGGAATACGCCTACGCGCGCATAAGTATTTTTATTTTCACCTTCCAAGCTCATATCAAAGTTGACAGATTTTTCAGGTTTCAAATTAGGATTACCAGCCCAGTACCAACCGAGTTTCGCTACACCAATCCCTACAGGGTTAGAAGCGTACATTTCCCAGTTATACCACAATTCACCCATACCAGGCTCTGTATAACCAGTACCTACATTGGCTTTAAATCTACGGTGTGTATTACCATTTACGTTATAGGTCATACCTAAGGAAGCAGATAAGTTAGAACCAAACAAGCTACTGTTATCAAAGCGAAGAATTGGAGATAATGTTAAGTTTTTATTTACTTGCCATGTATCAGAAATATAAGCGTTTAACTTGCGGATTGAACCGCTACCAGTAGTCAATCGTTGGTCTCGATTACGGTACTCTTCTAAGAAGGCTTTACCATTTAACTTAGGCGCTTTTTTACGCATTTCTGGGTCATTGGACTCGCCATATTTAAAGTAGTCACCTACGATATTGGCACGTGTAGCAGATAATACAGGGTTTTCTGCTTTTAAACGATCTTCTAAAGCTTTATAACGAGCTTTAAACTCATCCGTTACAGGTTGATTATTAGGGGATGTACTAGACCAATCACTTAATCGGCTTTCAGATAAACCATAATTTATATAGTCATCGTATGTAATACCTGGTTTTTGAGCATCTGTTTCGGCACCATAGTATTCATAATCCATATCCCATTGCGGCATGCCACCACCGGAATTGATGAATTTGTAGTCGTGGATGTGAGAATATACCTTAATACTGTTATCACCCTTACGTCTTACAAGACGATCAAGTTTATCCACTAGCAAGCTCTTATCGTATTCCCATGGATCGATATACATTGTGCTTGTATTAGGAGAGCTCTTCAATCGGCTACCAGAGCCTTCTTCACGAGCATAGCTCACGCCGTAGCTAAGCAAGTGATTTTTGTTGAGTTGTGTATTCGCATTAGCTCGAATGTCTAATTGACGGTGATCGATATTATCGATATAGCGCAACTCATTGGAGCCTTCATAAGCAGAACGACCAGTATAACTAATGAGGGCTACGTCATTTTCTTTGATGCGAGAGTAGTTAGTTTCAACAGTCCAGTCACTTTTACCAGCTCGAGAGGACCATTGCAAGTTTGCCGTATTACGATCTGCAGTACGTTTAAAGTGTTGTTGAGGCTCTAAGTCGGAGTCAGAGTGTTTAACATCGCGCACAAGATCTTCTGTATACCGGTTGAGACGCATTTCAAATTTATTTTTATCGTTTGCATCATAAGTTGCTACAAGACCGATATCGGCCGCATCACCATAGTGGCGAAGTACATTGGGCTTAAAATTATGTTTTGCATAGTCATAAGCCATACCAGATGCACGGCGGCTAACTGACGCCAATACAGGCATGAGGTCTCGTTTACTACCAGATAAACCGACCTTCAATTTCCCCATTTGACCAGAGTCGGCACGAATGAAGAAGTTTTGGAATGGGAACGCATCGCCATCGCTCTTACGGCGCATACCTTCTGCATTTAATTGCAAAGATGGTTTCTTTTGTGCCTTTTTAGTAATGATGTTAACTACACCACCTACAGCATCAGAGCCGTATTTAGCACTAGCAGCACCTTGAATAACTTCAATACGCTCAACATTTTCCGTACCTAACCGTTGTACTTCGTCTGCTGCACCAGAGTACTTATCAAAATCGCCTAGTACGGGTTGCCCATCTACAAGGATCAGTGTGTGACGCGCTTCGGCACCGCGGATGGATACACCAACACGGCCCATAGCATCAACGGTTCTAGATACACCTGTTTGAGTAAATATAATATCTTCGACGGACTTCGCCTGTTTCTTTTCAATCTCTTTCTTGGTAATGATTTGCACTTGCTGTGAGTCTAATTTTGCTGCTTCTTCAGCCCATGTTCCTTTAACATGAACCACATCTGTCGTGACAGTCGCATTATCCGCCCAAACTACGAGAGGCGCGCTAAGCCATAAGGCAACTGCACTAGACAGAATGATGTTGCGCTTTGTATGTCCCCACCTGTTCATTGTGCCCTCCTCAAATTCTAACTAACCATAAGTTTTGTATCTCCCACACAAAAAGAAAAAAGATACACTTTACCAACATATAATGACATTGAATATCATTCACATTTTAATGTTAGCAAAGTGTATCTTGCATATCTACTCCGAAAAGACCAAAAATATACGTTTTGGACAAATCGGAATAAATTTTTAGAATTTATACGTCATTTGGAAACGAGTATAATTCCCAAGTTTGAAGTTTTCAGATCCATATAAGGTATCTCGTTTATTGATCCCTTTTGCATCAAATGTATAGAATGCTTGTAAAAGTAGATCTTTAGTTGGTACATAACCACCACCAAAGGTGAAGCTCTTAATACCATCTAAGTAGCGATCAGGTACGGCCTCTGTACCATTGCCGCCGAAGAAGGAACCATGTGCGAAGTATTTATAATCCACATAGGCATTCCAAGAGCCTGGTTTATTCATATCTGCACGGCCTACATCGAAGCGCAATGCCCAGAAGTGTGGTGTACCACCAACATCACGACCTTTAATATCAAATTGAGAGGAACCAGCTTGATGCTCATAATGAGTATTGCCATTCAAGAAGCGACCAAAGTCACTACGGTTTTGACCATAATCGAAGGAAATACTTGCGTTATGATTTAATTGATATTTTGCACCTACACCAAATACATTAGCTACATTGTTAAATGCATGTTCTTCAGTAGCATTACCATTTGCTGTATAGAAACGATAATCGCTGCCGCCGAAGGAGCGCAAGTACCAAGCCGCTAAACCAAGGCGTGGTGTCACCATATGTTTAACTTGAACATAGGCAGCTTTTTCAATTGGTGGTACTATATCTTGTTGTAATACAATACCAGTCGTTGGAATAACATTACCAGTATATTTACCTAATGCTTCTCTAGGCAATCTACTATGGCCATCAGCCTTTTCAAGAAGACGAGTCAAACCATTAAAATAGGACGCCAATAATTGTGGGTAATGATCACTATTTTTTACATTAATCACATTGGATAAACCGTAATCTTTAACATCAACGGAGTTAACCTTATAAATATTATCTTCTAAGCCATCAAAAGCATTATCGTCGAAGCTAACAGTATAGGTAGCATCTTTGTTAAAGATAAGAGCTGCCCGATCTTGTGCTGTTTTACGGTATGCCGCTTCAATAGCCGCTTTATTTTGGTTGTACCAATTCGTTAAGAATGTTTTACCATTATCTGCTAATACAGAGGTATCGCTCAACTTAACTTCAAATAACGGATCATTTTCAGTTAAACCGATTTTACCAGCAGAAATCTTCGTATTAATGGTACCTTCATCAGGAACCCATTGCTCAGTGTCTTCATCATAACGCTTGTCTTTATAAGTAAACTTAGCGTTAACTTCTGGCATTTCAAGCAACACCTTTTGTTTATCCGCATCAGGACCATAGGCTTTTGCTACAATTTCTTGCATGCGACGAACTACATCAAACTGAGCCGCACGTAATGGCTCACGCTCTTTTGCTACGCGCGCCTCTACCTCTGGTAATTTAGCTTGTAAATTCGCAAGGTCTGCTTTTAGTGGAGCTAATTGGTCTGCTGGCAACTCATCAATAAATTCTTTCCACCAAATATCTGAGTTAAGGTCCTCAATTTTTTGTTTTAAATCCTTAACTTCCCCTTCTAAAGCGCTTTCCTTATCACGCAATGCTTTTAATTGTTGATAGAAATTAATCTTATCCCCTGCTTCAGGTACGATAAGCTCTTTATTACTACCATCAGTATCGCCCGTAATGCCTACGAACTCATCTACCGTAGGAACCCGTTTAAAGTTCGTATAAATAGCATGTATATAGGCACTATCGCTGATACCGGTACTGTGTTTAAAGCTACCAACACCTACGCGAACTTGGGTATTCTTATTAGTCCAAACGCTGCGAATACCATCGTACTCCTTGTTGAACCAGTACCCTGTAACGCCCATCGATTCGGTAATTCTACCTGCACTATGATCCCATTTAGAGCCATGATGTGTTACATCAAACTCTTCAAGACGTTGATGATTAAAGCCTTTAGACCCTTCTGTTTCATGACTGCTGTCTACGCCAGATTGACCAGAAGCACTACCTACAACACGCACATTAGTATTGTCGTTGATACGAGCATCAACGCCGACGCGAATACGTTGATTTAAGCCATGCTCCTTGCGATCAGCCAAGTTCTTCGCTGCATCATCGGCTACATAGCTCGTTGGTGTTACTTTCGTTTCAGGACGATCTGACCCTAAGTGACTATCATTACGCACGCGATAATCGCCTACTAGCTCTACGCCACGAGATTTAGATTCATCAAAGGGGCGTGTAATGAAGTCGGTAAGCACTGCTGGTGGTAATGCTTCCAATTGTTCTTTCGTAAGCTTTGCTTTACTTTCACCAGAGCCTAAACCAAATTTCATATTTAAACCTACACGATATACACGGGCTGACAACGCACGGTTATCGTCGCGATGATTAAAGATATTATCAATGCCAAAGTATACGCGAGAATCTTTATTGATTTTCTTTTGAATCATAAAGTTCCAAATACCATAGGTTTTACGGTCGTACATATCGGCACTACGTCTATTGTTCAAATTATAACGAATAACAGATTTATTGGAATCGTTAGGGTCGACATAGGAAACCATGTAATTACCGCCGCCAGATAGAGAATTACTATCTAACATGCGAATGTAATAATCGCCCCATAAGCTACCGCTCCAACCACTGGCCTTATCTTCAAAGTCTACGCCGATATCAACTTTATGACGAGGCTTATCCAATAGTTCTCTAGGCATATCCTTGTCGCTCTTATTGAGGGCACGCAAATAAGTATAACCTAAACGAGCTTTCCAGTGCTTATTCAATGTTTGTTTTACTTCAAATTGAAGACCTGTAATTTGAGCTTTACCGATGTTTCGGAAACTATAAATCATATCAGGCGCATGACCGAATTTGGACGCCCCTAGCGTAGTGGATTCATCGTATTGTGGATGGAAGTCCATCAAATATCCCGTATTATAGATGGACATATAATTGCGGATATTGTTATGGAACACTCCTATCTTCGCATAGGTATTTTTATTTTCCCCTTCCAAAGACAAATCAAAGTTCATTGATTTTTCTGGTTTAAGGTTTGGATTACCTACCCAATACCAGCCTAGACGAGCTTCACCGCCACCGATAGTAGCGAAGGTAATATTAGGCCCATACATTTCCCAGTTGTAGTACAATTCGCCCATACCAGGTTCTGTATAACTAGTGCCTACATTCGCTTTTAATCGGCGATGTACATTGCCTTTCACATTGTGAGTCATGCCCAAGTTGAAAGACAAGTTAGAACCGAACTTATCACTGTGATCTAAGCGGACAATTGGAGATAAAGTAGTATTCTTATTAACTTGCCATGTATCTTGTACATAGAAGTTAAACTTCTTAATTTCAGCACGACCTGCCGTTTGTTGATTTACACGTTTTAAATACTCTTCTTTAAAATAAGAACCATTTAATTTCAATTGTGTATTATCAAAGCCAGATACAGCGCCATAGTAGAAACTTGGTAAATACGCATCATGTAATGCAGGATAGTACTTGCCATTTGCATCCGTTTTACCTTCTTTATTAGCATGATAATCTTCGATGAAAGCTTTATTTTCTTCTAATAAGCGTTTTGCAAATTGTTGATAACGAGCATAAGCTTCTGGATTAAGCTTCTTCAATGTTCGTTCCGTAGTAGGACCATCAACTAAGCCCATAACTGCAGATGAATCATTATCATTAGAATCTAAATATTGCACATACTCTTCATAAGTAAACTCTGGCAATGTGCTAGGCGTATTTTTGTCGCCATTATACCACTCTTTCTCCTTATTCCATTGCTCTACGCCGGCTTCATTCTTTTTGAAAGAATGGTCATAAATCGTAGAGGATGGCACACCATTTTTAACGGCTAAGCTTTTATCGTAATCCCATGGGTCGATATGACGCTTATAGGTTGTAGGTGCATTTTTAAGACGGCTACCTTCACCAGTTTCACGAACAAAACCTACACCATAGGATAAGAGATGATCTTTATTGAGCTGTGTGTCAGCACCAAATGTTAAGTTCCATTGACGATGGTCTACATTATCAACATAGTTTAATGTATTTTTACCTTCATATGTACTATTGCCATAATCACTTGTTAAGGTTAAATCATCCTCTTTCGTGCGCGTATAATTTACTTCAGCCTTCCAAGAGCTTTTCTTATCTTTGCCTGTATAACTCAAATTGAGATTATTACGATCTAAATCACGCTTGTAATGTACTTGTGGCTCCATGAAAGAATCACTACGTTTTACATAGCGCTCTAAGTCCTCATTATAACGATCAATACGAAGACCTAAGGAGTGATTTTCGTTGAAATCATAAGTCGCACCAAGGCCTACATTGGAGTTTGTACCATAGTAACGTAAAGAGTTCTTTAAGAAACCATGGTCCTCGTCACTTGTCATAGTCGTCGCACGACGAGCTTCACTGGCATAAATCGGCATAATATCACGTTTACTACCGTGAATATTAACCTTTAATTTACCTAAAGAACCTGAGTCTGCGCGCATAAAGAAGTTAGAATATGGCACAACATCGCCATCCCCTTTTTCTCTACGACCTTCCGCATTAAATTGAACGGATGCATTCTTCTTAGGTTTATTGGTGATAACATTAATAACACCACCAATAGCATCAGAGCCATACTTGGCACTGGCTGCACCTTGAATGACTTCTATACGTTCCACGTTTTCTGTACCTAGGCGTTGCAACTCATCGCCAGCACCTTGGTATTTAGCAAGATCCCCCATGACAGGTTGACCATCAACGAGAATCAATGTATGTCGTGGATCTGCCCCCCGAATAGATACACCGACACGCCCCATGGCGTCTACAGTTCTAGATACACCAGTTTCTGTAAATACAATATCTTCAACAGATTTTGCTTGTTTCTTTGCAATATCTTGCTTTGTAATAATTGTCGTTTGTTGCGACTCTTGTTTTGCTAATTCTTCAGCCCATGTACCGCGAACATGTACAACATCAGTTGTTACTGTTGCATTTTCTGCCATGGTAGTGATAGGCATTTGCAACCAATATGCTACTGCACAAGACAGTATGAGATATCGGCTCGCCCGTGTAAATCGCCTATTCATCAGCGCTCCTCCAAATAATATATATCAAACTAGGTATATAAAAATACACTCCGCCACTATTTAATGACATTGAAAATCATTTACAATTTTAATAGTAGCAAAGTGTATCTTGCATATCTACTCCGAAAAGACCAAAAATATACATTTCGGACAATATTAAGTTTTATAACCTACTCGTTCTAAGCCTTGAATACTTATATTTTAAATATTACTAACACCATAATGCATGCCTTGGCTTGGTACAGCTTAACTTAAGGTATTTATACTTTACGATAAGCACTAGGCGTTACACCTGTGGCCTCTTTGAATGCACTAGTAAATTTACTACCATTCTCGTAGCCTACGGCATTAGCAATTTCTAAAATAGATCGATCTGACTCTTGAAGCAAGCGCTTAGATGCATTAATACGGCATTCCTTTAAATAGTGATGGATTGTCGTACCATATACCCCTTTAAAACAACGCTTTAATGTTGATGTAGGAATATCAAACTGTTCAGACAAGGAATCTATGGTTATCCGTTTCATAAACTGTGTAGATATATGTTCATTAACAGCTTTTACAATATCTACTTGTTGTTTACGGTAGGAGCTTCTCTTTTCATGATTAGCTGTCGAAATAACAGATAACAGTAAGAAGATTTCAATAACTTTTAATTTAAAATAGTGTCCCTTAATTTGATCAGGCACATTATATAAACTAGAAAAAATCTGACGAACAGATTCAGTCTCTTCCATCATCATACCAAAGTCAGAATGCTCACAGAATCGATTTGCTAATTGAGTCAAATCGATGCGCGCTTCAGTCACAAGTGCATCTAATACGGGTTGAGCCTTTTCAACATCTACGAGTAATACAATCCCTTTAAAGAGCTTTGTAGGGAAGTAGTTCTCATGTTGATAATCAGCATGAATATGCCATCCTATGGACATATCACCTGGCCCCATATATAAATAGTCACCAGATGTAAACTTGCACTCAATGCGCCCCTCTTCACAATGATTTATGGCAAACGTCTTTGTATGTGATTTTGCATAAAATTGAATCGTTTCTTGCTTCACATCAAGGAACATCAAATCGATACCGTCAAACACTGTATGTCTCGACATAGAATTTCCTGCATGTGAAACTGCATGATTATGTGGATTCATACGATCACCATATACACAAATACTATAAAAATTAATAAATACATAATTATTATAGTATACTTATTGATATCCATTGTCAAATTATAAATAGTAATAATTCATTTTTCTTTAATAATATAAGTTTTCCTATTTGTAATCTATATAAGATATTTTCAGTAATATATAAGACTTTGTTCATTAGACTCTATGCATTACACCGCCTACCTATGTATTATTGATTTTACAATAAAATAAGCCTTGCAAGTTAAACCAATGCAGTCTAACTTACAAGGCTATATTCAGAATTATCAGAGATAATTCTTTATTTTTTTGTTTTTACAATAAAGGCTAATGCTATTACATGACCAATCCATACGAGACCCATCACGATAAGAGCAACTGGCATATTTTGACTAAAATAGGCGCCGATAGCCATTATGGTAGTAACAGAAGCGAGAATGGACAACTTTGTCCGCAATGTCAACGCTTTATCGCGTTCATAAGCACCAACAGTCTTTTGATATAAACTAGACTCCAAAAACATTTTATGAAGTCGTTCAGATCCTCGGGCTAAACAAAATAATGCTAGCATATAAAGCGGAACTGTTGGCAACAGTGGTAGTACGATGCCTGCTGTACCGAGGGCAAAACTGATTGCACCAATGGTCAGAAATACATATCTAACTACAACATTACTATGTTGCATAGTTGTTTTCATTAGTCCTCTTCTACGTAGTTAATTACTTTACCTTTTGTTTTGATAAAGTTAGGAATGATAAGTACTAATGCGGCAATAGCTACGATACCATAAATACCAGCCATACCCACCCATTCATAAGCATTGCCTAATACAAGGCCCATTACGGCAAAGTCCGCATCACCAAATGTAGTATTTTGGAAGCCTAATTGACCAAGAACTGGAAGCGCCATCGCTGGTAAGAATGTAATAGCTAAGCCATTAAGGAATGCACCTACTGCGGCACCACGACGACCACCTGTAGCATTACCATAGATACCTGCTGTAGCACCACAGAAGAAGTGTGGTACAAGACCAGGAATAATCAATACACCGCCTACAGCACCAAGGATAAGCATACCGATGATACCGCCGATGAAGGAGCTAAGGAAGCCTAATACAACAGCTGTTGGAGCATATGTGAAGAATACAGCACAGTCTACAGCTGGGATGGCATTAGGAATAATTTTTGTAGCAATACCTTGGAAGGCAGGAATCAAATCGCCTAAGATCATACGTACACCAGAGTATACGATTGTTACGCCTACAGCAAAGTTCATAGCGCTCATAACAGCATATAAGTAAGGACTCATATCACCAGATAAAGTAGATACGAATTCAGAGCCTGCTGCAATAGCTGCAATCAAATAGAATACGATCATAGTCAATGCAGTAGATAATGTAGAGTCACGCAAGAAGCCCCATTTTTCAGGGATTTCAATATCTTCTGTGCTATCTTCAGCTTTACCTACATATTGAGCAACCCAAGCAGATAGATAATAACCTAAACTACCAAAGTGACCAATCGCAATTTCATCACCATCAGTAACTTTAGATGTGTAGCTTTGACCAATCGCTGGAGAAATTGCAGACCATGCGCCCATCAAGAAACCACCCACAAGGATGAGCTCCATACCGGACAAACCTGCAGTACCGAGTACGGCAGACATGAGACATGCCATAAACAAGCTGTGATGACCTGTTAAGAACACATATTTGAACTTGGTGAAACGAGCAATACATAAGTTCATCAATAAGCCTACTACGAGAATAGACATCGTTTCAACGCCAAGAACCTTTTGTGCCACCGCCACGATAGCTTCATTGTTTGGTACAACGCCAGTAATATGGAAGCCATGTTCAATCATCTTGCCTAGTGGATCAAGATTGCTAACGATAACGCCAGCGCCTGCTGCGAGCATTAAGTAGCCAAGAATCGGTTTCAATGTACCTGTCATTACCTTATGAAACGGACGTTTCAAAGCAACTAAGCCTACACATGACATAATACCAATTAAAAGTGCTGGTTGAGACAGCACGTCACGTAAGAACTCTAATACCATTTCCATGGCACTACCTCCTATATACAGTTGTTAAAAATTATTGCGCAGCTTGTTTTAATGCTTCAAGAACATCTTCTGTGATTTTCTTTTTATTAATATAACTGCGAACAATAGCGATATTTTTACCTTCGAATTGTTCTGCTAATTCTTTTACAGTTACGATAAGATCAGCCTTACGACCTTGTGCTGCATTAAAATCGATAGACTCAACTTGTGCATCAATACCGTTTTCAGCACAAATCTCTTCGATTTTCATTTTTAGCATCAAGCTAGAACCAATGCCATTACCGCATACAGTTAATACAGAAATCATATTTGCCTCCTTTTATATCTATTATTGATCGTCTAAATGCTCTGCCAAGAATGCTTGTACATCATCTATACTTTCAAACTCAACGGCGGCATCTAAAAATTCTTCATCCTCAAACAAAGTAGCGATATCTGTCAATAATTGAATATGTTCATCCTTATTAGGAGCACATAAGAACAATGCTACAGATACAGGGTCATTATCTGGGCAACCAAAGTTCAATGGTTTTTCCAACGTTACTAAGGCTGTACCTACTCGTTTTGCGCCATGTTCAGGACGAGCATGTGGCATCGCAAGACCTGGGGCCAATACAATATATGGACCCATTTCGCGTACCACCTCAACCATAGCCTCTGTATAAGATGGATCAGTAAAACCAGCATCAACCATGAGTTGGCCACCGTGACGAATTACCTCTTCCCACGTTTCAGCGGGATAGTGAAACGATACATTATCCTCGGATAATAAATCTTGTAACAAGCTAACACCTCCTAAGCTTACATCTATACATATAATTCTATTATAGCTATTCTAAGCAGTTTTTCATATATCAAAATAACAATAAGCTTATAAAAATGAATAAATCTAACATCAAAATAATCATTTTATAATTTTTTAATATCAACCCAACACATGAATATCCACTCATATTATTTCACTAATTATACTTAAATTATTCAATACCATTACACTATCAGCTCTACATCTAGACCTTTAAGCATCATAAAACTTCTATAGAATATCTATACTAATTGTACCTATACAGGTATGTATATTGTATATATATTGAAAACTCTCTATACTTAGATGAGGTATATTTCACCTACACAAAACAGAATAAGGAGAATTTATGCAGACTTCGGTAAAAGTATTCATACTAGGGGTACTACTTTGTATTTCCTTAGTAACAGCTTTGCAATTTGGGGCTAATTTTATCCCTTTAGATCAAATTATTTCAGCTCTTGTGTCGATGATTGATCCCAACGCCAAAGCTTCGATGACAGATACGATTATTACAGATATACGCTTACCACGACTTATCTACTCGGTACTGACAGGCATTGGCCTATCGCTTGTGGGTTTGTTAATGCAAACGGTAACAAGAAACGCACTGGCTGATCCTTATGTATTAGGTGTTTCATCAGGTGCTAGTACAGGTGCCGTCTTTGCTATCATCATGGGTGGTCTTCCCTTCTTAGGCCAGTATAATACGCCTATTTTTGCCGCCTTAGGCGCTGCTCTTTCCATCATAATGGTATTACTCTGTGTCGGTAAAAGTAACAGCCCTGTAAAGCTCATCCTCATAGGTATGGGTATGACTGGTGTATTCTCGGCTTTAACTATGATGATTATTTACGGAGCCAAGCACGAGGCACAAGTTCGAAGTGCTATGTTCTGGCTACTAGGTAGCTTCGCAGGCATTCAATGGGGTGATTTACCATTAACGGCTATTATTGTAACCTTGTTTATGCTATACATCTATATGTTTAATCAAGATCTTGATGTGCTACTACTAGGTAATCATGAAGCAGCACAAATGGGCTTATCAGTTAAACAGTTACAGCTAAGCATCGTTATTATATCCTCTATTGTCATTGCCACATTAGTATCAAAAGTGGGGGTAGTCGGCTTTATAGGACTCATAATTCCACACCTCGCTAGAATTATGGGTGGTCCTAAGCATAGAAACACATTACTCTTTAGTGCTCTAATCGGTAGTATCGTCATGATATGGTCAGATGTATTATCAAGAGCGCTGTATAGTCCGGAAGAAATTCCAATCGGTGTTCTTACATCCTTACTAGGGGCTCCACTCTTCATTTGGATTATTATGAATCGTTACAAACATAATGGTTAGTGTATATCATGTCTACAGGAGATACTATGTATCAAATTAATCAGCTGTCCTTCTCGTATGAGAAAAAGGAAGTGTTAAAGAATATTTCTGTAACATTTCCGGCTAATAAAATAACAGCCATAATTGGACCGAATGGATGTGGTAAGTCTACACTACTTAGCCATCTATATCGGCTTCAACCATCTAAAAACAAAATTATATTAAATGATAAACCCTTAGAGTCTTATAAAGGTCGTGAGTTTGCTCAATTAGTAGCAGTTTTAACACAGTCTAGGGACTCTATGATCGATGATTTTCTCGTAAAAGATATCGTCCTCATGGGCCGTTATCCATATAAGCAACACTTCGGCACCTATAGCGCAGAAGATGTAAAGATCGCAGAGCACTATATGAACGAAGTAGGCATTACACATTTAGCTGACGAAGAAATTCATCATCTCTCAGGTGGCGAAAAGCAACGCGTTTTTATTGCGAAAGCGTTAACACAAAAACCTCAAATACTTCTTTTAGATGAACCTACTAACCATCTAGATATGAAGTATAAGGTAGCACTTATGAAACAATTACGAGCTTTCAATGGTACAACGATCGTAGTTCTACACGATTTAAATCTAGCGGCTCAATATTGTGATCATATCGTGATTATGAATCAAGGAACAATCCTCAAGGAAGGTTCCCCAACTGAGGTACTAACACCTGAAATTCTTGAACCTATATTTGAAGTTCCGTTCAAAACCTCTTGGGATGAAGGGCGCTATCACTTATATTATTAATTAAAAGAAAGGGCTTACTATGTTCCAAAATTTAAGAAAATCAAAAAAATTAGTATTAATTGCTATGGCATGTGCCACATTTGCTATCGCCGGTTGTGGTTCTGACACAACTAAAAACACGGCTGACAACGGCAAATCTGTAACGTGGAGTGAAACATTTGACGGTACAAAAACTGAATTTGCTGTAAAATCCTCCCCTACTCATGCTGTATCCATGTCTCAAGCAACGACAGAAATGATGCTTCAATTAGGCCTTGAAGACAAAATGGCAGGCACTGCATTTAAAGAGGAAGAAATCTATCCACCTCTTCAAGCATCTTATGACAAGGTAAAAGTATTAGCAGAAAAATGGCCTTCTTACGAAGTGTTCATGTCCGTAAAACCTGACTTTGCTACAGGCTGGCCTGACTCTTTCAGCAAACGTGCTATCCCTGCTGACAAAATGATTGCACAAAAGGTTAATATCTGGCTTCCTGAATCTATGTTATCTACTAAAGCAGATCTAGAAACTAACTTTAGCGACATGATTAAATTAGGTGAGATCTTCGGTGTTAAAGCGAAAGCTGAAGAATGGGTTGCAGGTCAACGTAAAACATTAGAGGCTATCCAAGCTAAATTAAAAGACTTACCTCGTAAACGTGTATTCATTTATGACTCCGAAGACGGCCAACCATTCACAGCCTTCGAAGGTTACACTACTAACATATTGAAACTCATCGGTGCTGACAACGTAATGAGCGGCTTAGGCGTTGATAAAACATGGGCTAAAGGTTCTTGGGAAACAGTAATCGCGCAAAACCCTGACTACATCATCATAGCTGACTATGGTAATTCTATTCGTAACGACGACGATTTCCAACAAAAAATCGAAAAAATCAAAGCAAATCCTCAACTTCAAGATATTACAGCAGTTAAAGAAGGTCACTTTATCCGTGTAAAACTTTCTGAAATCACTCCTGGTGTACGTACAGTTGATGCCCTAAAACGTTTAGCTGAAGAAATTCACGGTGTAAAAATCGACTAATAAACTATAGTGATTCAAAAATTCGCTACGTAATATAAGGATTCCTAAAATTATAGCAATATAACAATCGAAAAAGGTCCCAATTCAAATGAATTGGGACCTTTTTCGTACTACTTGTATTGCACACAGCATATGATTTAGAGAGTAGAGATGTGTTGTAGTTGAAAGATTTAGGAATAATGAGTTATTGTAAATTAGATTTAAAGTTTATTAAGTTGTATATGCTGTGACAATGCCTAATTAGTTATGTATGTGTTTATATATTTATCTATCTATATATATTTATGCGTTTCTAGTACATTGTTGCCTATATCGTTTATCATTATTTGCCTTAATGGCCATGATCAAGGGTTTTAGTGAAAGAAATTCTTCATCACTGAGTCGAATAGTTCTACCAATACGTTTAATAGGATTACGTGGGCGCCCGGCACCGCGTCTAGTTCCACCCCATGCCATATACTTACCTCACTTTTCACTTAAAAAACTCCTTCTACCGATAGTATAACCTCCATTACATAAGTATGCAATAGTTATTCATTTTAAACAAACCAAAAACAACCTATAAACGAGTAATAAACTGCATTTATTAACAAAACGCATAATTCACAAAACCACATATTTATAAGTTTTTCTTCCTATACAACTTGAATTCCAACATCAACGTTGCCAAATATAGATAAATCGCTTTTATAGAATATAGTATTTAAAACCAGGCAAAATCTAACTCTATTACCTATTTATAAGACACGATTTTATTAATTGAGATACCTCAAAATTTAACGACTCATATAATAAACAGTATATTCTAATTACAACATACTATTAAAAATACTTTTTCAAAGTATAATTTAGGTCCTACAAGAAAAAAAGACTGCTTTCGCAGTCTTTTTATTGTTATATAGTTATGTAGTTATGTATTAACCAAATAGTAAGTGACCTACTTCGTAAGCGACGGCAGCTACGATACCAGATAATGGAATTGTTACAAACCACGCCAATACCATAGATCTTGCTACGCCCCAGTTAACAGCTTTCAAACGTTTAGAGGAACCAACGCCTAATAAGGAACCACTTACAACGTGTGTAGTACTTACAGGTAAATGTAAGAATGTAGCTGTAAAAATAGTGATGGCAGAGTTTAAGTCAGCAGCGAAACCATTGATAGTTTCCAATTTGAAAATCTTAGTCCCCATAGTAGAGATGATTTTCCAACCGCCTACTGCTGTACCCATGGCCATAGCCGTAGCACAACAAAGTTTAACCCATAATGGTACATCTAATGTATCGATAAAGCCACCGCTAAGTAATGTTAAGGTAATAATCCCCATCGCCTTTTGCGCATCATTAGAACCATGAGAAAAGGCCATCATGATGGCAGATACAATTTGCATGGATCTAAATCTATCATTCAATACGATTGGAGAAAATCTACCAAAGATAAGCAACAATACTTTCATCACAATATAGCCACCAATCATGGCTACAATTGGAGATAAAATAAGGGATAAGAAAATCTTTATAATCCCTGCCTCATTTAAAGCATCGAACCCTACGGACCAACCTACAGCACCGATAATACCACCGATAAGAGCATGAGATGAGGAACTAGGAATCCCCCAATACCATGTAAGCAAGTTCCATGTGATAGCACCAATAAGAGCTGCTGAGATAATCGCACTATTAATGAGAGACGCAGACATTACGATATCACCACCGATTGTCTTTGCTACGCCTGTACTAACCATGGCCCCCAAGAAATTGAGTGCCGCAGTCATCATAATTGCCTTTTTAGGTTCAATAGCACGGGTCGAAACAGATGTAGCAATGGCATTCGCCGTATCGTGGAAGCCATTGATATAGTCGAAGGCTAATGCTAGAAATACAACTAGCCATACTAAATATTGAGCATCAAGCATACTTCAATACTACCCGGCGGAATGTACCAACCAAATCTTCGCAACCATCGATTACATCCTCCATGGCACTAAGGATTTCCTTCCATTTGATAATTTCAATTGGATCTGTACACTCAGTAAAGAGTTTTGCCATTTCTTCGTGGTAAATATTATCCGCTTCAGACTCAAGTTTCAATACTTGGTGTACACGGCCTTCTACCTTCACATGGTCCTTTTTAAGGCTACCCATGTAACCGATAGATTTATTGATATGCTTAACGCATTTTACAACGATTTCACTCATGCGGATAGCACCATCACTAGGTTTACCTACGTGATACATAACCATTTTGTCCATAATTTCTTTGATATTATCCAATGTAGTATCCAATTGGTCGATCAAGAGCTGAATATCTTCACGATCCATTGGAGTGATGAATGTTTTACGCAAACGTTCTACAGTTTCGGTTACTAATTCATCGGCAGCTTTTTCCTTTGTATCAATTTCAAGAAAAGCCTCTTCTTTAGAGATTTCGCCTTTAAACACACGTTCCATCATCTCTGCGCTTTCATATGTAAGAGCAGCATGATTTTCTAAAATACTGAAAAATTTTTCTTCTTTTCCTTTTAATTTAAAAGCCATGAAGATCCTCCTGAAACAGTATTGATTGCTTCTATAATAATATCTTAATTATAGCACACTAACTGTAAATCCTAAACAAATTTACCAATCTCTATATTTTAACCTCTATGCGTATATAGCATATGTGTTGTTCAACTATGTGAAAGTTTTATTATCTATAGGTACGCCATAAAATATCATCATAAAATATCATCATAAAATATCATCATAAAATATATTTCCAAGATATGTTTCAAAAATATGTTTCAAAAAAAGCAGATAGCTGACTAAATCATCAACTATCTGCTTCACATTTTATTAATTCGCTTCCGCTGCTGCTTTAGCCGCTTCTGCTGCCTTTTTCAAATTAGGCACAGATGTTGGACATGTAGCAGGCGTACAAGCACCATTAGGACCTAAGTCTTCTGCACGGCTCACAAATGTAGTATGTAACATGTGATGTGCTTTATGGCTCATAGGTTTGCCATCGAAGAACTCAGCATATAATTTTTGGATATCTGGATTATCACAAGAAGCTTTTACTTTTACTTCCGCATCACGAGTGTACAAGGAGGCAATACGAGCTTCACGAGCTTTGTCTGCCATTGGTAATTTAACGCGTGGTTGACCACCACCACCGATACAGCCGCCACGGCAAGCCATGACTTCGATGAAGTCATAATGGATATTTTCTGCACGCATGCGTTCGATGAATTTACGCAAGTTGCCTGTACCATGAACAGCCGCTACATGTAATGTTTTGTCCCCAATGACTACGTCTGCTTCACGAGCACCATCCATACCGCGAATTGCTTCGAATGGGATCAATGTTTGAGGTGCATCTTCACCAGTTGCTAATTTGTAAGCCGCACGCATAGCCGCTTCCATAACGCCACCAGTATTACCGAAGATGATACCACCACCAGAGGCTTCACCCATCAATGGATCAAATGCGGAATCTTCAAGTTCATCAAAGTTGATTTCTTCTGCACGTAGCCATTTTGCAAGCTCACGTGTAGTAATACAGTAGTCTGTATCGCGCATTTCTGGTACATCCCAGTATTCAGCAGAGGAATTCATTTCGTCACGACGAATTTCAAATTTCTTAGCTGTACAAGGTGTTACTGCAACAGCAACGATTTGTTTTGCATCAAGGCCCATTTTTTCAGCAAAATATGTTTTTTGCGTAGGCGCTTGCATTGCAATTGGACTCTTAGCAGTAGACAAGTTTGGTAAAAATTCTGGATAGAATGTTTCAGCAAACTTAACCCAAGCAGGACAACAAGATGTGAATTGAGGCAATACCGCATCACTGTTGATAACACGTTCCAACAACTCAGATGCTTCCTCCATGATAGTCATGTCAGCACCAAAGTTTGTATCAAGGATATAGTCGCCACCCAATTTACGAAGAGCAGCTACCATTTTACCTTCTACGAATGTACCCGCATCAAGGCCAAACTCTTCACCTAAGCCAACACGTACAGCAGGTGCAGTTTGGAAAAAGACAATTTTATTAGGGTCAGCAATAGCTGCTTTTACTTCATCAATTTCGCTGCGTTCATTAATAGAATCAAATGGACAAATAGATGCACATTGACCACAATGAATGCAAATAGGATGATCCCCATTAGTGGTTAAATCATAATAATCAAATACGCCCATGTCTACAGCACAAGCTTTACGACATAAAGAGCAATTTTTACATTTAGACAAATCTTGAACTAATGCAATATTTCCGTCTTCAATTGGTACCCGACGGTCTAAAAATTCATACTTACTCATGAGTTTCCTCCTACTTAGGTAACGTTGTTATCGTTAATCGAAGAAATTATACTATAGAATGTGACTTTTATCAATAAAAGTACTTGTAATTCCTTTGCATAGCAGGTATTAGTAAATCGCATGATACGTGGATTTATAGACGTTCTTCCAATTCCATCCACCGTTCGGTGAGCGCATCTATTTGGGATTGAGTCTCTTCTCGCTCAGCCAGCAAGGCTTGCATTTTCTCATAATCAGTAGCGACTTGGCCTATCATCACATCTAGGCCCTTAACTAAATGCTCCAGCTTTGGCAACTCATCCATAATGTTCGCATACTCTGCCTCTTCTGCTTTATTGAGGCCTTTCTTAGGGGATTCTTTGAAAGTATCTGCTGTATTTATAATTATACCACTATTATCTCCAGATGTATTGGAGAATTTACTTTGATTATCTCTAGAGTCATCAGTATTGGTATCAACCTCCTCAGATTCTGTCCCCCTTACAGTTTTGGCACTAGTAGCTGTGCTACCATTTGTCATATAAAACGGACGTTTTCCACCACTACTTTCATCGAGAGTATCCTTATAATCAGAATAGGAGCCATGAACAATTTCAATGTGACCATCACCAGTGAAGACAAATAGTTTATCTACTACGCGGTCAAGAAAATACCGATCATGACATACGGTAACGATGACACCGCTAAAAGAGTCAAGGAAATCCTCTAGCACCTCTAAGGTGGGGATATCAAGATCATTAGTCGGTTCATCTAGCAATAATACGTTAGGCGCGCTCATAAGCAATTTTAAGAGGTATAAACGGCGACGCTCGCCACCTGAAAGTTTGCGAATCGGCACACCATGAAGTTCAGGTGTAAAGAGGAATCGCTCTAAGATTTGACCGGCACTCAAGGTAGAACCATCACCGAGTACCATATAGGAATGGTCTTCACGAATATAATCGAGAACACGCATATCTTCGTCGAATTCTGGTAGTTCTTGTTTAAAGTGAGCAATACGAACCGTCTCTCCCTTACCGATAGTGCCCCTTGTAGGCTCATAGGTACCATCAAGAATATTCATAAAGGTAGACTTCCCTACACCATTAGGCCCTACAATACCAATACGATCATGGCGCACTACATGATAGGTAAAATCTTTGATCATAGGCCTTTCATCAAAGTAAAACTCTAAATGCTCGATATCAAAAATAGTTTTACCTAAACGCGTCTTTAATGCAATGGGATCCATTTGGTCTGGACGACGCGTTTTCTCCATATTCTTTAGTTTTTCATAGCGGTCTAAACGAGCCTTTTGTTTTGTAGTTCGCGCCAAGGCCCCGCGGCGAACCCATTCAATTTCTCGTTTTAAAAACTGGCGGCGTTTCTCTTCTGTAGCAGCTTCCCGTGCTTCTCTGTCAGCTTTCAAAGCAATGAACTCTTCGTAGTTCCCATCATATTGGTACATGCGTCGATTAGATAATTCCAAAATACCATTACATACAGAATCAAGGAAGTATCTATCATGGGTACTGATTAAGAGCCCTCCTTGTCGGGCACTTAGATAGGACTCAAGCCAGTCGATACTGTCTTCGTCTAAATGGTTTGTCGGTTCGTCTAGCAATAATAAATCGCAAGGATATAGCAGAGCTTGACCAAGTGCTAAACGGCGTTTTTGACCACCCGATAACAAGGCTACCTTTTGCTCTACATCGGGAAAGCCCAGTTTAAATAAAATAATACGAGCCTCCTGCTCTACTTGCCACCCATCTCGGTGATCCATTTGTTCTAAAGCATTCATATAGTTGCGAGACAATTTAGCATCATCTCCACCAGACTCTTGCATTTGACGGTACTCACGACTAATACGTTCAAAGGCTTTTACCATTTGTAGACGAGGATGGTCCCCATCTAGAACGGCCTCTAATAAGGTAGATTCCGCATCAAAATCAGGTGTTTGCGCCAAGTAATGGATAGACGCCTTGCCATTGCGCTCAATAGTGCCCTTATCAGCCTCCATTTGACCTGCCAGTATTTTCAAGAACGTAGATTTCCCTGTACCATTAATGCCCACAAGGCCTAGTCTTTTTTCAGTGGTAAATGTAATATTTACCTCTTTAAACAACAGCCTTGTGCCATATGATTTCTCTATATTTTGTAAACTAATAACATTCATGTTATGCTCCTATTTTGTAATTCTGTTACTTATTATACTACACATTACCATTGACAGTAACATTCACCCTCAGTAGAATAAACGTAACATATATATTCATGAGGAGGTCCACATGGCGACGGATATGCTTTTAGACTTTTATGAAAGTATTAACTTTGAACTTATCGACATCGATGGGTATGACACATTATTTACAGAGCTTTTAGAAGATGGCACCTATGCAACTGTGTCTGACGACGACGGTCATATGCCTGAGGACTTGGAGACACCAATCGTATTCAATGTATACGATGATAACGACTCCTTCCAATGGAGTGTGACATTAGATGATTCCTACCAATTAAAAGATCTCTTAGATAGTGCTGAAAGCACAGATGAGTTCTTAGAAACACTACAAAGAATTAGAGAAGAACATATTGAGCAATACCAATAATACAAAAGCGATGACCTTTGGATCATCGCTTTTTTTACTATATATCACAGTTTAATTAGCCAATTACTTCTTCAGCTTGTACTAATTCCTCTTGCTTTGTAGCGTCTAAAATTTCAATTAAGCTATTTACAATATTAGCTGCTCCATCTACATGCCATTCACGAGCGCGTTCAGACATTTGTTGTAGTCTTGGAGAGTTAATAAGAAGCGCGGTCACAACGTCTTCTAAGTTGTGAATATCGCGGGCCCAACGAGCACAGCCGCGTTGCTCTAATAGCTCTGCATTGGCCTCTTCTTGCCCTGGAATGGCATTAAAGAATACCATAGGCAAACCAATTGTAACAGCCTCCATACAAGTCAAAGCACCAGGCTTTGTAACGAGTAGGGAAGACGATTTCATGAGCTCAGAAATATTTGTAGTATAGCCATATACAGTAGTCTTTGTTTTCATAGAATCACTAAGGGTAACTAAGGATTCATAAAGAGATGTATTTTGACCGGCTACTACAGTAATTTCACCGATACCATTAACATCATCTAAATGTTTAAGTGCCGTTTCGAGGGACCCCAAACCAAGACCACCACCCATGACGAGTACTTTCACAGGTTCCTCTAAGCTATATTCCTCAATAGCATCACGGAAAAAGGAACGGCGCACAGGAATACCAGACACATGAATACGAGTTTCATCAATACCAGCGGATACCATTTCGGTAACCATAGACTCAGTCGCTACATAGTACGTATCGATTTGCGGATAGAGCCAAAATTGATGACTACTAAAGTCCGTCATAATCGCTACCAATGGCACATCAATATGACCTTGGCGCTTCAAAATTGACGCGGCCCCACAAGGGAATGGATGGGTAAAGACCATCACATCTGGCTTCTCTTGTTGAACCAGCTTGAGCATACGACTTTTAAGGAGATAGGACAATGCAGTTTGCAAAATAGTCCCTCGTCGCTCCCCTTTTGATACACGATAAATCATATCGTAAAGCATAGGGAATACGTCGATCATCTTAATATACGTCCCCTTAATCAAATGCTCTACAGACATAGTTTCTGTATCTAAAAAGTCCACATGAGTAATCGATGCGTGTGGCTCTTTTTCTTTCCAATATTCTTCTATGGCTCTTGCGGCCTGCATATGTCCTGTCCCGATAGAGGCGGACACAATGAGAACCTTCCGTGATGTTTCGTTATTCATAGTGCACCCTTTCTCTGTGCATTATACCATAAATAGACCAAAAAAAGAGACCTCGAAAGGTCTCTTTCATATCCTTTAGGGATTATTTTTTGCGTTTTTTAGCTTTTGTAGCGTTAACTTGCTCTTTCAAACCTTTACCAGCTTTGAATGCAGGGGATTTGGAAGCAGCGATTGTGATAGTTTTACCGTTTTGTGGGTTACGGCCTTCACGAGCAGCGCGTTCACGAACTTCGAAAGTACCGAAGCCGATAACTTGTACTTTACCGCCAGCAGCTAATTCTTCAGCAACTGTGTCAAATACAGCTTTTACCGCTTTCTCAGCGTCTTTTTTTGTTAATTCAGTTTTTTGTGCAACACTTGCGATTAATTCTGTTTTGTTCATGACAGAACCTCCTTAAAAATACAATACCTTAGAAGTATGCAAAACCTCTAGGCTACTTTTCCTGCACTTTAGCCTCCTCCCAAAAAGCATCCAGCTCAGCTAATGAAAAGTCTTCCCATGAGCGATCGCTTTGGTTAACACAAGCCTCTACATGTAAAAAACGCTGTCGGAACTTTGTGTTTGTGCGATTTAGTGCATTTTCACCGCTTATTTTATACCATCTGAGTAGATTAATCAAGGAAAAAAGCACATCTCCTGCCTCTTTTTCCATATTTTCTTTATCTTTTTGTGCTATAGCCTCCTTAAATTCACCCATTTCTTCGGAAACTTTCGCCCAAACCGGATCGAGCTCATCCCAGTCAAAACCTAGCTTCGCGGCCTTTTCCTGAAGCTTATAAGCGGCCACTAAAGCAGGTAAACCTTTAGACACACCATCTAATACAGATTTTTGAATATTTTTCTTTTCTTTTGCCTTTAATTCATCCCATGAGTATGATTTTTCATCATTTTCAGGATTAAAAACATGAGGATGACGACGGATCATTTTTTCAGTAACGTCATGTATTACATCTTGTAAGGTAAAATGACCCGCTTCCTCTGCTAGTTGACTATGAAAGACAACTTGTAATAATACATCCCCTAATTCTTCACGAAGGTTGGGCATATCTTTATTATCAATGGCATCTACGACTTCATAGGTTTCTTCAATGAAATAGCGTCGTAAGGATTCATGCGTTTGCTTTTGATCCCAAGGGCACCCATTAGGCGCACGTAAGGCTTTTACTACATCCACTAATGGTTGTACAGATACGGGTTCCTTAGTATTGTTCTTCATAGAGCTTTGCTTCCTCCTTATCTCGACGAGCTTGTAAACGCTTGCCAATGATTGGGAAATGATACATATCATCCTTCACAACGGCCTTAGTAAGCCACAAAGATAGACCATACACAAATACGGCTACTACAATAGCAGCAGCTACAGCACCACCATTACCTAATAACTCTACAATACTCACATAGATAACTTGCGTTGCGCCTCCCATGGCCATAGCAGATACGGAAATTTTCAGCAATTCAAGTTTATTAAGCACAGAGCCGACATATTTTTTTACAAATATATAGTTTATGAGTGCAGCAATGGCGAAGTTTAAATTTGTAGCCCATGCAGCACCATTAATACCAAGCTCAACAGTTCCTGTCAGCTCATAATCTAAAAATGTTTTTGCTAATAAACCAACGAAAATCGCTACCATAGGGATTACAGTTCGCCCCAAACCTTGCAGAATGCCCGCTGTAATTTGCTGCCATCCTAAGAATACAATACTCAGGCTAATAACGGCGATAACAGGCCCTGCATTAGGCGTTGCATAAATCAGCAGGGAAATAGGCGTCGCCAGTACACAAAGGCCAATACAGGCGGGAATCGTGAACATATTGGCAATTTTAATAGCCGTACTTGCCCGCTGCACAATACGGTTAATATTACCTTGTGCATGAGCTTCAGATACAGCCGGTACTAAACTAGCCGCCAAAGAGGTAGTCAAAATGATAGGTAAACCAATGAGTGATGTGGCCATCCCTGTAAGGTATCCAAACTGTGTTGTTGCTTCATTGAGGTAATACCCAATATCCATCAAACGCTTCGGCACTATGAATGTATCGATGAGAGATACCATAGGCAGCATAATATTTGCCATAGATACTGGTATAGCGAGACTAAATAATCGTTTCACTACAGCACTATTGCTTTCACAGATAGCATTTGTATTTTGTTGTGAAAGCATCTGTTCGCGCACGCGTCGTTGACGATAGTAAAAGAAAATTAATACGAGTAAACCTGCTAATACACCTGGGAAGGTGGCGAAGGTAGCACCCCCTGCCGCTAAATGTAAGCCTCTATCGATGAAGTAGTAAGCTAAGCCAACCATAGAGGATACGCGGAAAATTTGTTCAAAGATTTGGCTCGTCCCCGTAGGCACCATGTATTGGAAGCCTTGGAAATAACCTCTAAAGCAACTTAGAATCGTTACTACAAAGATAGCTGGCGATAACAACTGAATGGCTATGAGAGCTCGTGGATCTGTAATAATCTGAGTATCTATGAGCCACTGTGCACTGCCATATAAGGCCAAGCTAAATACTAAACCTAAAATAGTAAGTACTCTTAAGGATACAGAAAATACTTGTTGTACGCCCCTCATATCATCATTGGCGAGCTTTTCCGCAATCATAATGGAAATGGCTACGGGAATACCAGCCGCAGAAATGCTGACGATAATTTGGTAGATTGGATAGGCCATCATATATAGGCCAATGCCTTCACCACCGAGAACACGGGCGATAAGAACTTTACTAAACGCACCGATGACCTTCACAATAATACCGGCTAAGGTTAAAATCATGGCACCCTTTAAAAATCGATTCATAGGCCCTCCTTAGACGATGACTTGTGGCTCAGTGCCTTCATCACCGCTTCCGTAATGGTCAAAATAGAACCTTTCATGCCATTAAGGCTCACATATAATGTGGCTGGCTTGGTGTCTGCAAATTTCATTTTTTTCCAGAGATCTTCCCGTACAGCCCCCATATCCCAGTCGGCCATTTTGGAGTCATCATACCAATGGATCGTAAGCTGTTTATCTCTACGGACGATACTCTTAATACCAAGCAGACGTGCTTGCTCTTTAATTTGAGCAATACGCAATAATCTATCTACCGGATCTGTAGGCGTACCAAAACGATCTATCAGTTCATCTGTCATGTCATCTAGTTGTTCTTTAGATTTAATATGTAACAACCGTTGATATACAGAAATCTTACGAGCACTATCTTTGATGTACTCATCATCGATAAAGGCATCCACCTCTAAATCAATAGCTGGATCAATAGATACCTCGCGCTCTACCTCTTTATTTTGAGCCTTTGCAATCGCTTCTTCAAGCATACTTACGTACATGCCAAAGCCAACAGATGCGATATTGCCATGTTGCTGTGAACCCAATAAATTGCCTGCACCACGAATTTCTAAGTCTCGCATAGCAAGTTTGAAACCAGCACCTAGCTCCGTGAACTCTTCAATAGCTTTTAAGCGCTTTTCTGCAGCTTCTGAAAGCATTTTGTCAGGTCGATACATAAAGTATGCATAGGCCCGTCTGCGAGAGCGCCCTACGCGTCCACGCATTTGATATAGCTGAGATAAACCTAACCGATCCGCATCATAAATGATGATCGTATTGGCGTTCGGAATATCTAGACCGGTTTCGATGATACTGGTGGACAATAATACGTCGTAATGACCTTCATAGAAGTCGGTCATAATTTCTTCAATTTGACGGCCCGTCATTTGACCGTGAGCAATAGCATAACGCAAACCTGGCAACGCCGCTTCTAATAATTCACCCATGTGATTAATAGATGCCACGCGGTTATATACAAAGTAAACTTGTCCCCCCCGTGCCAATTCTCGCTTAATCGCATCTGCAACGAGATTCATGTCATATTCCACCACATAGGTCTGAACAGGTAAGCGTTCTTCTGGTGGCGTATTGATGACAGACATTTCACGAACACCTACGAGAGACATATGTAAGGTCCGTGGAATTGGTGTAGCACTCAAAGTGAGCACATCAATATTACTAGCCCACTCTTTCCATTTTTCCTTTTGCGCTACCCCAAAACGTTGCTCCTCGTCTACAACGAGCATGCCCAAGTCTTTAAAGACAACCTTTTTGTTAAGTAGCGAATGGGTACCGATGAGAACATCAATAGAGCCATTCTCTACACCTTTTAAAACTTGTTTCTTCTCAGCTGTACTGCGGAATCGATTAAGTACATCTACCTTTACGCCAAATGGGGCAAAGCGATTCAAGAAGGTTTGGAAATGTTGTTGCGCCAAAACAGTAGTTGGTACGAGCACCGCAACTTGCTTGCCACTCATAACAGCTTTAAAGATAGCTCTCATAGCGACTTCAGTTTTACCAAACCCTACGTCTCCAGCTAGCAAGCGGTCCATAGGAACAGGTCGTTCCATAGATTCTTTAATTTCCGCCGTAGCTTGTAACTGATCTTCCGTCTCTTCATATGGGAATGCATCTTCAAACTCTTGCTGCCATGGTTGATCTGGCAAAAATGCAAAACCTTCTGTAATTTCTCGTTGTGCATATATCTCAACGAGCTTATCTGCCAAATCATCGATGGATTTTTTTGCCTTTGTAACAACCTTAGCCCAGTCACGGCCACCCATCTTATGAATACGAGGCACATCACCTTCATTGCCGATGTATTTTTGTAACTGATCTAAATTGTTTGCAGGTAAGAACAGTTTATCCGTTCCCGCATAAGCGATTTCAATATAGTCGCGATGAATGCCTTCTGTTTCTATCGTTTTAAGGCCAATATACTTACCGATACCATGCATACTATGTACAACATAGTCACCAGGGGTTAAGTCCGTAAAATAATTGATTTCTTGGCCCTTTTTAGGCTTGTTGCGAAGCTTACGCTTTTGTTGTCCGTAAATATTGCCTTCTACGACAACTACTAAATGGCTATTTGGCAATTCAAAGCCATCGGTCAATAACCCTTGTAATATAACAACCGTATTAGGCTTAGCAATCCATTCTTCACTATGAATAAAGGCGATATTTTCTCCTTCAAGAGCTCGTTCAATGCCTTCTCGTCGTTGTTGGTTATTTAATACCAATACAACTTGATGATTTAGGCGATGCCATTGCTTAATTTCATCTGTTAATAAAGGAATTTGACGCTCAAAGCTCGTCATCGTCTTCCCTTGAATACCAATAGGGTTAAATCCAGTAAGACCAATAGAGCGTTGTTGCATAAATGTAAAAGCCACTTGAGTCATCGCTTCTACAGTGCGCTGCAATTCACTCCAGTCACAATGATTTTTACGATGTGTAGGATCTTCCTTGAGGAATTTCTTTAACGCTTCTTGAATACGTCCTGGCTCATCGTAAATGAGGAGACCATCCTTTACATACGATAATAAGGTACTATCTGCATCGCTTTTACCAAGGAAGAAAGGCGTCACCGTATAAGAATCAATTTGTTCAATAGACCGTTGATTCGCTACAGAGAAAAACCGCAAGGTATCGATTTCATCACCAAAGAATTCTATACGTATGGGATTGTCGCTATTAACAGGATAGATATCTAAAATATCGCCACGCACGGCAAAATGACCACGTTGTTCCACCTGGTCTACCCGCTCATATCCAATTGTGACAAGTTGTTCAAGCGCTGTATCACGCTCAATCGTATCATTTAAAGCAAAATGTAGCGATTGTCCTTTTAAATATTGTGGAGATACAACGTATTGTGTAACCTCCTCTGCATTAGCAATAACCACAGCTGGCTCCTGCCATGCAAGAAGGGCTAATGCTCGCATCTGTGCACCTTGGTCTTCAAGGCTACGTGCTACAGTTGTAAAGTCTACATGATCTGTGATAGGAAATGAGAGGACTGGAACATTAGGCATGAAAAAAGCTAAGTCCCGTTCCCACATCTCTTTATGGTCTTTATCATGGACTACGATAACTACAAGCTTTGTAAGGCCTGTAGTAAATGCTTGGTTTAAGAGGAAACTCTTTTGAGAACCACTAAGACCATATATAACTGACTTTCCTTTCCGCTGAAATGCGTTTAGCCCATCCACAAAGGATGGGTTCTGTGAAAGCAGCTTAGTTAATGTATTATCCATACTGCACCATATAGTATTACTATGATTGTATTAATTAAATAGTTCTAACTCATTTATTATAACATATAACCTAGTAGTTAAGCTTATAGACCGCGTTATATATAATAGTAAAAATGCGATAACAGATATAGTTATAGTTATGCTTATAGTTATAGTTATAGTTATAGTTATTTTTATATCCGTTTTAAATACCTAATTTTAGGCAAAAAAATAGCACCTCTAAAGGTGCAATAAAGTTGGTGCGGGAGAAGGGACTTGAACCCCCACGCCGTAAGGCGCCAGATCCTAAGTCTGGTGCGTCTGCCAATTCCGCCACTCCCGCGTCTCAACTGAAATAATAATATCATGTATAGAATTCATCGTCAATCATTTTTTTATAATTAACTTAAATTTCATGTATCTCATAAAATAAAAAGAGACTGACCCAGAATCCGAACTACTAGAATCCTGGGTCAGCCTCTTTTTTAGGATGATGATGAATAAATGCATGCCCTACATTTACCATAAAATATATTAACAGTCATAACGTATGTCATGCTGGTAATACCAAAAGGTATAATCCACCATGACCATAGCACGACATTAAGGTCGTAAGAACTATAATCTAAATATCAAAATAATATATTTAGAACGTATAGAACTAAAAAATCCTTTTTACGGGTACGTAAAAAGGAGCTATTAACTTCTCCTCCCTATCTCTCGTAGGTCAAATGGTGAATGTTGAATAGGCAGTTCTCCTGACTCGGCTTCATCGCTCATCTAGCCTTCCCAGTTTCCCAGTGACTTAATTTAGACTCGCTCGACCATACAGTGGCGGGACCGTGCTGGCATTTAACCAGCTTCTCTATTATGCTTTTCAGCACCTATTCCCAAATATGATGTTTTCTATGAGTTAATATTAACACCGCTAACGTATTAAGTCAATTTATTTTTGTAATTTTATTAACTTCATCTTTTATTCATCTATTGCCATATATCATATTTTTAATTACAATATAATAGTATCTATAAATAGGAGGAATCTATGTATATCGGAGATTTCATTAAACAATATCGCGACTCCAATGGAGTATCCATTGAAGACTTTGCAAATAAAGCAGGTTTAACTACTACTGAAATTGAAGTATTAGAGAAAAATGTACAAGACGATGGTACTGTAGTACCCGTAGCAATGCGCCAAATCAAAGGTATTGCAGCCGCTATGGATGTACCTATGCCTATGGTCATGGCACAGATTCCTTCAGATCAAGAATTAGTTGTACATGTTGTGGCAGAGTCTGATCAGCCACACGCAAAGTAGTATAAAGGAGATTTTATGACACCTGATGTATTAGCACTTTTACAAGGCTTAACAGAGCAGCAAAAAAACTATGTATTATCTGCTCAAGCGCGTCAAAAAGAAACAGGTATGGCCTACCTATTCTGGTTCGTCCTTGGCGTACATTATTTCTATTTAAACAAACCAGTTATTAATATTATCTACTGGCTTACAGCTGGTGGCTTAGGTATTTGGATGATAATCGACTTATTCCGTATTCCAGGCATGGTTAAAGATCGTAATAAGGCTATCATTAAAGAAGCTATTGAAGAAGCTAAAAAGCTATATCCTGAGGTGCAATAATGAAAAAATTTTTGTTAATTGCTGCAGCTTTCACTATCTTAGGTATCCTCCCCTCACAAGCAGTTAATATTGCTGATTTAGAGAATGCACGAGGCTATGCCTATTTATATCGTATGAACGGCCAAAATTATTATGCTGAACAACGCGTTAAAGTTATTGCCGGTGAAGGTAATAACTTTGAAATTATAGGTCGTACCTATAGTCATCAAGGAGCTCAATATTATATGACAGAGTATATTAACCATTATTACTTTGATCAAGACAACGATACGATTCAATGGGTTCAAGACCAACGTAATATTATTGACGCTCGTACCGGTAAAGTATTACGTGAAGAAAAACGTAATAAAGCTAAATTAATTACCTTAAAACCAGATACATATGGTTATATGCAAGCCATCTATTGGCGTGACCTTGCTGTTGCAGCTGGTCAGCTTAAATAGGCCAACGATAGACGGATTTCTAGTTTATAATAGTTTCTGTATAAAAATCTACATACAACAAAGGACTCTAGGGTTATAGGACAAAAAGTGTGTGTGACTAATCCCAATAAGTTGGAAAATCTGTAGACATATGTAGCTCATTCCAAACAGGAGCATCACCCCATTGA
>NZ_JAHABE010000010.1:0-66231 GCF_018376515.1 Veillonella sp. oral taxon 158
GCTGTTGAATTACAAAACGCCTCAAGAAGTCTTCATTGAAGAAGTTAATAAAGTTATGGATTTACAGAGTGTTCAATTTCATATTGCAATTTAAGATCACTAAAGCTTATATAACCGCTTAAGATTTATGTAAAAAGAATTAGTAATTAATTTCCAATGGAGTGTAACGGCCTTCTTCATTTTCTACCATAATGGCTTTACGGTGAATTTCATAACCCGTCGTAATAGGCCAGTTATATTGATCTTTACCAAGGTTCCATACTTCGCTAGGTTTGATTGTACCTTGCGGATAAATGCCGATGCCCATAGTAAGAGTTACCATACCATCCTTAACAGATGCTACGATAGGTTCTTTTACAAATTCTTTCACATCAATAGTACGAGTTTTCTTAGGCGTTACCTTTTCATAAGAAATTTCCGTTGCTTCATTAAAAGGTTTAAGCAATGCATTCCAATCAGCATGTTCATCCGTTACAGGACCTGTAACTTCGTAAATAGCAAAGTTACAAATAGCCATCATCTTTTTCACCTTTTCAGGCATTTCTTTGCCATCTAGCACTTCAAGACCTGGCGGTGCTACGCAGTTTAAACGCTCCATGATGGACTCTAAAGAATCTTCTTCCAATACATCCATATCGATATATTCAGCCGCTGCCGTTACACCTAAAGCAAGTGCGGAGGAGAAGCTAATTTTCATATGTGGATTAAAGCCTTCGGAATAAGCCATTTTAATTTCTGCGCGGCGAATCATACGCTCTACAGCTTGTGCATAATCAAGGTGCGACAAGAATCTCAATTCTTCGCCTTTATTTAAGGCCAAACGTAACTTTTTCAACTCTGCCACCCTCCTTATAGTCAATAATAGCTGTATCAAGCTCTGGACATACATTACAGCCCTTACATGGAGCTCGACGGCAATCGCCTGTAAGATTTGCTTCTACCGCTTCTTCCCACTCGCGTTTTAGGAACGCTTTACTTACCGTGCAGTCTAGGTGATCCCAAGGTAATGGCTCATCAAAGTCACGTGTACGGCGTGCATAGTATGCTGGATCCAAACCACAGTCAGCGAAGGCTTTCAACCATGTTTCATAGTTGAAGAACTCAGTCCAACCATCAAATTTACAACCTGCTTCCCAGGCTTTTACAAGAACTTCAGATAATCTGCGGTCCCCACGAGCAAAGGCAGCCTCCATGTAGCCAGTATAGCCATCATGGTAATGATAGGAAATATTGCGATTATTGATGAGAGATTTTAAGTAGCGTTGTTTACGATGAATTTCCTCTACATCTTGTTGACCATACCATTGGTATGGAGAATGTGTTTTTGGTACGAAGAAGGATACGCTGACAGTTACAGAACCATTGCGTTTTCCAGTAATATCACGATGCAAATCAAGCACCTTATAAGCCAAATCAGCAATACCTGCTAGGTCCTCATCAGTTTCAGTAGGAAGGCCCATCATGAAGTACAATTTAACTGTATTCCACCCAGATTTAAAGGCATTTGTACACGCTGCCAATAAGTCTTCTTCGCTAACGCCTTTATTGATAACATCGCGCATGCGCTGTGTACCCGCTTCAGGAGCAAAAGTAAGACCACTCTTACGTACTTGTTGCACCTTTTTTGCAATATCAATGGAGAAACTATCGATGCGCAAGGATGGCAAGCTTACGCTCACTTGTTTGTCTTTGAACTCTTCCATGAGCATATCTACTAGCTCTGGCAATTTAGAATAATCCGCAGAGCTCAAGCTCATCAAAGAGATTTCATTATAACCAGTATTAGCAATCGTATCCTTAGCAATTTGGAGCAAACGCTCTGGCGTCTTTTCACGAACAGGACGGTATAACATACCAGCCTGACAGAAACGACAGCCCCGTGTACAACCGCGGAACAGTTCTAGTACTGCGCGGTCATGCACGATATCCAAGAATGGTACTACAGGTTTTGTAGGGTAGAACACATTCTCTACATCTTCTACGATGCGTTTTGCCACAGCCGCTGGCACCTCTTCAAAGCGAGGTATAATAGATTTAAAATCACCTTCTTCTGTGTATTCTACATCGTATAACGCTGGACAATAGGTACCAGGAATTTGCGCTACTTTACGTAAGAAACCTTCCTTACCACCTGGGAATCCTTTTGCTTTTTCAGCTTTATAAAGGTCAACAAATTCGTCGCCCCACTCTTCAGATTCACCAAGGGATACGATATCAAAGAAATCTGCAATAGGCTCTACGTTAAACGCACATGGACCGCCACATACTAATAATGGAAAATCCATATCGCGATTCTTAGCGTACATTGGAATGCCTGCTAAGTCGAGCATATTTAGAATGTTTGTGAAGCTCATTTCATATTGAAGTGTAAAAGCTAACACATCAAAGTCTTTAATAGGCGTACGCGTTTCCAAAGAGAATAGAGGAATATTGCGCTTGCGCATTTCTTCTTCCATATCGTGCCAAGGTGCAAATACGCGCTCTGCCGCGGCATCTTCACGACGGTTTATTAAACCATATAAAATTTTGATGCCCAAGTGACTCATCGCTACTTCGTACACATCGGGAAAAGCTAATGCCATCGTTACATCAACAGTACTGTGATCTTTTACGATACTGTTATATTCGCCGCCTGTATAACGAGCGGGCTTTTGGACATGTTGTAACCATGACGTATCTAATTGAACCATACATCCTCCGTCTTTTTTGAAAGACTTCTTTCACAATCAATCCTATGAAAGGATATTAAAAAATATATTTTGTGCGCTGCATAGCAATATTTAATAAAATACCGATACTCAGCATATTAGTTGTTAATGCACTAACACCATAACTTAGGAATGGCAATGGAATCCCCGTTACAGGCATGATACCAATGGTCATCCCTACATTTACCAGCACCTCAAAGGCAAACATTGTGCCAATCCCCGTCGCTAATAACATACCAAAGTTATCATTGCACGTATATGCCACTTGAATGCTGCGATAAATCAACATAAACAATAAGAGCAATACCACAATACATCCAACAAAGCCAAATTCTTCACCAATAACGGAGAAAATAAAATCCGTATGGTTTTCTGGTAAGAAGTTCAACTGACTTTGGGTACCGTTAAAGATACCTTTGCCAAAAATCAAACCTGAACCAATGGCAATCTTAGACTGAATAATATGATAGCCAGATCCAAAGGGATCAATATCTGGATTTAAAAATACGAGAATACGTTGTTTTTGGTATTCTTTCAGTACAAACCAGCCTAAAGGCATCAATAATAAACCAGTGCCCGCAATGATTTTTATGAGTCTAGTTTTAATACCAGAGATAAATAGCATCCCCACAAAAATGGCAATGTACACAAGAGATGTACCTAAGTCAGGTTGTAAAAATACAAGTGCAATAGGTACCCCAACATATAATACAGGCAATATTAAAGACTTAAATGTATTTAACTTACCAATGCGAGGCTCTAGCATTTTTGCCATACAGATAATCATCAATAGTTTAGAAAATTCTGATGGCTGAATCGTAATAGGCCCCAATTGAATCCAACGCTGCGCCCCTAGTGCAGAGGTACCAACCGCCATAACGGCTATTAACATAAGTAGGGTAATACCATAAATTATATTCCCCCACCCTTTAAGACTGTGGTAATCAATAAATTGCATGCCTATAACAACAGCTACATTGGCTAAAAAGAATACTAGCTGTTTTACTACTAAACTACCAAATCCAATGGCCTCTTGATTCACATGGGTAGCACTACCAATAGCGGTAAGGCCAATTCCAACGAGTAATAGAGTGCATATGATGATAGTCCAATCACTATCTGTCCATATTTTCTGCCACATCATACCACCTAATTCAACTTGCGGCGGCGCCACAAGCTTTGCTTACCTTGTACCAACAATCGTTGCGTAGTCCACCCACCGCGATTAATGTAATGAACATAGTTAGAATCGTCAAAGATTGGCTCCCCTGTTGTAGCAAGACTAGGTGTACTCGCTTGCGCCTTACTAGCTTTCTTTTTAGCTACATAATCATCAAATTGCTTTTGTACATCGTAATCTTCCCAACAATCGCCAGTAACAACATAATCGACAAGAGGTGCTAATACTGATGTTAGATCCGTAGAAACAAGTTCTAATAAATGACCGTCTTGCGTATACGTTAATACATCCTCATCGTAAGGAATCATAGCCCCTACATATTCAGCGCGTAGGACCTCTAACATATCATATAAATTGATGTCCTCTCCTTCCATAGGCACTGCATTAAATGCTATGGCATAGTCACGAATATTATGTTCCTGACAGACTTGAATCATGCGAGCTCCATTACGCAAGGACACCCATAAAGGATGTGTCACAACGATACAGCGGCTGACTAAGTCTAAAATAGACTCTATTCCTTTGCCGATACCTGCAGGTGCATCGATTAAAATGTAATCATATATATCGCAGAGGCGACGTACTAACTTTTTATATTTCTTGCGACCTATATCTTCCCAGCGAGCACTTTGACTAGCAGGTAAAAAATCTAAGTTTTCAGCAATTGATACAATCGCGTCATCTGTATAGTCTTTATCTTCACTCGCATCAAGTGCATCATAGATGATTTCATCTGCCACACCTAATACAAGGTCTAAATCGCGCAATCCAAAGTCTCCATCGCAGAGCAATACGCGATGCCCTGCATGGCTTAAGGCTGCACCTAGGCAAGCGGTAATGGTAGTTTTACCTACACCACCCTTACCAGATACAACACCGATGATTTCGCCCATACTAATCCTTTCTTGGTTGCCCACTCGTTACCGTATTCTGCGGCTTCTGTCCATTAGCAGTATTGGCCCCAGTAGCGGTTTCTTTGTTACTTTTACCATTTGTATCATTAGATTTCTTATTCACTGGTACATTAAAGTACGCAGCCAATACATCACGTACGATAGGACCTGCAGATCCGGCACCAAATCCACCTTGTTCTACAAGTGCAACCACAACAATTTGTGGCTTATCATATGGTGCATAGGCTACAAACCAGCCATGATCTCGGCCATGTGCATTTTCCGCAGTACCAGTCTTGCCAGCTACATTAATTGGAAATCCTTTAAATAAATCCCCTGCTGTACCGCCTTCATTAGTAACATCACGCAAACCTTCTCGAACGAGGTCCATAATATTTTTAGGAACTGGTAGAATACCTAATTTATCAGGTCCAAAGATTTCTTTCGGGGTACCATCCTTATTATCGATACGGCTTACCACATATGGTCGATATTTAATACCACCATTGGCGACTTCACTGAGCATAACTGCCATTTGTAACGGCGTAGTCAAGGTGAAAGACTGACCGATAGCCGCATCAAAGGTTTCCCCTAAATACCAATCCTCATCAAAGACTTTACGCTTATACGCAGGACTTGCCATATTACCAGCAGCCTCGCCAGCCAAATTGATACCCGTTTTTTCACCAATACCAAAATAGCCCGCATATTTTACAAGCTCTTCTATGCCAACGCGATTACCCATTTCATAAAAGTAAACGTTGTCAGACTTGGCAAGGGCTTTATTAAAGTTAAGCCAACCTAATGCTTCACCTTCCGCATTACGCTTATCAATAAGCCAATGTTTACCGCTATCAAAGATCATCTCTTCAGGCGTAACCTTTTTAAGATCTAGCGCAGCCGTCCCCGTAATAATCTTAAACGGAGAACCTGGTGGATACTCACCAGAAATAACCTTATTGTCAAAAGGATGATTCTTATCGTTATTAAGCTGATTCCACTGAGCTGTTGTAATGCCTTTAGCAAACCAGTTTGGGTTGAACTCAGGAGCACTAACCATAGCTAAAATGGCGCCTGTATTAGGGTCCATGGCCACTACAGCAGCCCCTTGAGCCGGAATACCTTGAGCACGCAGTTGATCGAGTTGGTTTTTAACAGCTTCTTCTGCAGCCTTTTGTAAATTCACATCGATGGTTAGATGAATATTAGAGCCGGGAACCGTATGTTTCCGGTCCACCTCCGCCACAGGGCGACCTGTAGCATCTACCTCTACCTGCTTACCACCATCGGTACCGCGCAAAATAGAATCATATAATTTTTCGAGACCGGAACGACCTAGAATAGTACCACCACTAACAAGGGTATTCGGATCCTTCTGTTTTAGCTCTTCTAATTCTTCCTCGCTCACTTCCCCTACATAGCCAAAGAGCTGAGATGCCATCGTCTCATATGGATAATAACGAAGTGGCTCCACATCAATCGTTACGCCTGGTAATTCATGACGGTGTTCCTCAATAGTCGTTACTACGTCCATTGAAATATCGTTGGCAATACGAATTGGCTCATAACCATACTTGTGGTCATTCACCTTTTTCGTAATATCCTCAGGCTTCATTTTTAGCAATGCTGCTAATTTAGCAACTTCCCCTTCATCTAAGGCCTTGCCGGTTGGCATAATAGAAATAGTATAAGCTGGTCTAGAGCCTACTAAGATTTGACCATTTCGATCGTACATAATACCACGAGCAGCTGTCATCGTAACCATGCGCAGTCGATTGCCTTCTGCCTTAGCTTGATAATAACCACCAGCCAAGATTTGCAACGTCAACAAACGCAGAGCTAATACTATAAATATGGCCGCTACAATGTAAAAGAGTACATCAAAGCGACTCGTTTTTTTCCGTTTATAGAGGCCTTCTAGCACTCTTTCACCTCCTAACCAAACTTACCAAATATAATCTTGCTGTTCCTCTTTACGCCACAACAAGCCATGCACAATAGCTCCCAATACGCCATTCCAAAATAGAACAGGTACGACCATATGTAATAGATATACACCCAGGTGTAAGTCACCACCACTAGCTAATATCATAAAGCTACGAATTAAGCCATCTAATAATGTGCAGATAGCCACTATGGCGCTCGACCAATACCAACGTTCTTCATAAATGCGATGTTTCACTGCAGATAAGAGATACACCACGATTACATAGGGGAATAAATGGAGCCCAAAGAAGTTAGATATCAATACATCGTGAACAATACCACCTACAACGGCTACCATGAGACCCATGCGACGCCCTTTAAAAAGCGTTACCATAACAGTAATGGTTAAAATCAAGTTTGGTAACCAGTTTGTATGGAATATAGCAGGCAGCAGTTGAGCCTGAATAAAGTAAATTAAAAATCCACAAAGGACTAAAGCTAGACGCGTCATTGTTTAACGGCCCCCTTTACCCCTTCTACTTGATCTCGTTGCGTTTGAGGTACAAGTTTAGGCTCAAGTTCAGGCTTTTGCGGTGCGCTAAGGGAGGATGACGTGAGTACGAACACCTCTTCAATGCGATGGAAGTCAACACTTGGTGTAACTACCGCATTTTTTACAAAGCCTTCTGTATCATTTTCAATAGATTGCACATTGCCTACTGGTAACCCTTTAGGATAGATGCCGCCGTAACCAGAGGTAATCAATTTATCTCCTACCAATACGTCACCATCGCGAGCGATGTTCACCATGGACGGTGTGCGCGGTGTATTGCCATTACCTTTTACAACGCCAGACAAACGAGATTCCGGACGCTGTACGAGAATGCCTACTGCACTACGAGGGTCAAGAATTGTTTGCACCCGAGCAGAGTGTGGATACACGTCAGTAATAAAACCAACTACACCACTTGGCACAACGACGGCCATATTTACGGCCATGCCTTCTTCACTACCTTTATCGATGGTAAAAGTATTTGTCCACGTACCGTAATCCTTAGTAATAACGCCAGCCAAAGTCATGGAAAACTCTGGATGATTGCTCTTATAGTTCAAAAGTTGACGTAGGCGAATATTTTCTGCTACAACCTCGTCATAGTTAACAACCTTTTGCTCTAATGCAGCTTTACGAGACGCTTCTGCTTCGCTTTCAATGGTAGAAGAAATAGCATTATTTAGCACTGTAAAGCTTGTTTGTACGCCCTCTAATAGACGGGCAGAGCCATAGGCAAAAGGAGTCGTAATCCCTTCCAGGGTAACAGTAACAAAAGGAATACTAGTTCGTTGTTTCCAAGCAAAACCGAGCAATGCCAATAGGATACAGCTAATGACAACGACGATAATTAATTTTTTATCTGACTGTATCATACTAGTCTCGGCCCTTTCTATTCTTAGAATTTACAATAAAACGCGATAAGCTCACTAGATCGGAAGATGCTCCGTTAAGGCCCACAACGACCTTTGTTTCAGGTGCTTCTGGAACGTGAACAGGCACACCTAACTCAGTGCCGATACGATCGGCTAAACCAGCTAGTCTAGCAGTACCACCGGTTAACCAAATGCCATGTTGCATAATGTCCGCTACAATCTCAGGAGCAGCAGAACGAATCATTTGCTTAACTTCATCAAGTAAGCCCGCAATACAATCGTTGATTACTTGATATACCTCAGATTGATGTATTACACATCGTCTACCTAAGCCATTCATCATATCACGACCTTGGAAGGCATACTCAGCATCCTCTAATGGAGCAATGGCAGTACCTACGGTATGTTTAATATCTAAGATAGTTTCGTCTGATACGATAACACCAAAACACTCTCGTACGTAACGCAAAAGCGCATTATTAATATCAGAACCTCCAAAGCGTATAGTTTTACTATCTACAATGCCGCCTAGAGAAACAATACCCATATCAACGGTACCGCCGCCGATATCAATAATCATAGATCCGCGGGCCTCAAAGATAGGCACCCCGCAACCAATGCCTGCCGCTACAGGCCTTTCAATGAGGAATACCTCTCGAGCACCAGCTTGAATAACAGCATCCATCATAGCTCTTTGTTCAACATCGGTCATGCCACAAGGAACACCTACGAGAACTCGAGCACGACGCAATGCATTAGAAACCTTATTTAAAAAATAGTTAAGCATGGTATGCATAACGCGATAGTCGACAATAAAGCCGTCTTTTAAAGGCGTCAAAGGGCGCCACATATCTGGCATGCGCAATACAAGGCGTGCTGCTTCATCCCCAACGGCAACTACCTTTTCTTGTTTTGTATCTGTTGCTATAATCGATGGTTCGCTTATAACGGTTCCTCGCGTCCCACCCATGAGGCGCGTTTGTATGGAACCAATATCTATACTTACATCTCTTCCTAGAGTAGGTAAAATGGAACTCATAGTAATTTCTCCTTCATTACATCATCATTCCATTTTACCATAGATAGAGAGACTTTTTCCATTGATATAGAGGGTTTTCCCTATGGTAAAAGCACTGATAACGCATACGTCATGTACTCATAAGTCATACATAAAAATAGTAAAAAGCACTCATCAAAATGAGTGCTTTTAGTTAATATATGAGCCTAAAAATTTATGGTTTTCTAATATTTCATTTTGCTAGCTAAGTTTGCCTATCTCACTGAGGCTAGTAAATTCATTGTCCCCTATGACAATATGATCAAGCACGGGAATCCCCATAAATTGACCAGCACTGACAAATAACTTGGTAAGGCGTATATCTTCATCACTAGGCCGACTATCTCCTGACGGATGGTTATGAATCAAGATGATAGCTGCAGCGTTACAAGCTATGGCCTTTTTAAAGACCGCCCGTTGCTCTACAAGGCTCGATACTAGACCACCATTAGAAATATGCTCTAACTGAATAAGCTTATTGCGCGATGTGAGCATCGCAGCCCACACATGCTCTACATCTTCATGGCGAAGTCGTTCCATTACGTATTGGGCTATGACAAAAGGCTGCGAAAAATCTTGGTATGTTTCCTTAATTTTAAGCTCCCCTAGACGCCGTCCCATTTCAAGAGCTGCACATAAGGTCACCGCTTTATCGGTACCAATACCTTTAATTTTCACGAGATTTTCAACGGTCATTCGATTGAGACCATATACACCATCGTCAAAGGATTGCACAATATCACTAGCCAGTGATATGGCGGACTGCCCCTTTACACCGGTTCGCAATAAAATAGCTAGTAACTCCTCCATTGCCAGGTGAGACGGTCCGAGAGTAAGAAACTTCTCTCGGGGCCGTTGAAATGGCAACATGTCTTTTACACTTACTGTTGGTACTTCCATAGAATCGCTCCATTCAAAAAGATTATCCCATCTATCAATCAAGTAACCAACACATCTACTCTCTATATATATTTCTTGCACAGCACAGCACAGCACAGCACAGCACAGCACAGCACAGCACAGCACAGCACAGCACAGCACAGCACAGCACAGCACAGCACAGCACAGCACAGCCAATTATAACATTATAGCTATAAAACGATAGAGTTATTTAGCTCCTAATGCTTTACATAGTTCGTCGTATACATGCTCAACTGGCAATCCTACTACATTAGTATAAGAGCCTTCTATTTTCTCTACCCAAAGTGCCCCTTTACCTTGAATTCCATAGGCACCCGCCTTATCCATAGGCTCGCTACTAGCAATATAAGATTCAATTTCAAAAGGTGCTAATTCTTTGAAATACACCTTTGTTTCATTGTGAAATACTACTTCGTCCCCTTTGATAAGCAGTGCTACGCCAGTTACTACAGAATGAGATCGACCCGACAAACGTTCTAGCATTTGCCGTGCATCAGCTTCATCTTGAGGTTTACCTAGCACTTCGTTATCTAGGACCACAATAGTATCTGCACCTAGTACGATGCCACCTTCAGGAATGCCTACAGCACAACGAGCTTTACCTAGAGCTTGAGCTTTTACCATCTCAATAGGGCTATTGTAACCTTCATTAGGTTCTTCGTAACTACACGATACTACAGTATGGTCTATACCAACTTGTGTTAATAATTCAGTTCTGCGTGGTGATTGACTCGCCAAATATAATCCAGCCATTTGCACTCCTTTATCGTATACAAATTTTAGTTAATTTCACCGTTTTATAAATAAAACCATTCCAACTAATTTAGATAATATACATTAGAAAATATCTGTAAATTAAACAAGAATATCAGGGCCATCCTTTTCAGGTGTTGTTAACTTTTTATAGTATTCTTGTACATCTTCACCGTGTTTTACCGCATCAGCACGAACTGATGCATAAAAGACGATATCTGCTTGTGGCACACGAATACGGCCTGGAACTTTTTCTTCTAATATTTCAAAGAATCTATCTTCCGCTTTTAACAATAAGCGACCATTCTTAACCTTATTGTCCTCTACAATAGCATATACCAAAGACCAGATAGGACGTGGATCAGAGGTGGAGCATTTTCTATATTTGTAGCGATATTTAATATTCGACAATAGCTCGCGTTCGAACTTAAATACCCCATCGATCATGTCATAATCTACTTCAAAATGACGTTTTCTAAAGAAAGAGGATTCTTCAATGATGAGTTTTGTATCTGTCAAAATATATGTATATCGACTAACCGCTTGTTTAACAATAACAATGATAGCCATAATTTCAATGAAATACTCAGCTAATAATACCGTATGTAATTGAATACTTCGATATGTTGTATATGCTACTGCACACAGCAACAAGAATACAAAACACATTACTAATAACTCTGCACTTTTAGCGCGCTGAGACTTCTCTTCATATAATACCGTCATACTTTACCCCTTTAAAAGAAATCACTACTTTATAACTATACATCCTATTATAAGGTATTCTATGCATAAAAACTACAAAAACCCCGTCCATATCTTAGATATAGACGGGGTTTAATGACTCTATTAGTCACCTAGTTCAGATACGAACTATATTATTTTTTCAAAGCTGATGTAATACGTTGAGTATCGCGAGCAATCATGATTTCTTCGTTTGTAGGGATTACGAAGATTTTAACTTTGGAGCCTTCAGCACTGATTTCTTGTTCTTTACCACGAACATTATTGCGTTCGGAGTCAATACGAGTACCTAAGTATTCTAAACCATTGCAGATTGCATCACGGTTACCGATACCGTTTTCACCGATACCAGCTGTGAATACGATAGCATCAACACCACCCATAACTGCTGCAAATGCACCAATTACACGGCGAACTTTGTAGTGGAACATGTTCAATGCTAATTGAGCATGTTTGTTACCATTAGCCGCTGCTTCTTCGATTACACGGAAGTCGTTAGACACGCCGGAAATACCAAGTACACCGGATTTTTTATTCATGACAGTGTCTACTTCTTCGTAGTTCATACCAGTTTTATTCATCAAGAATGGAACGATAGCTGGGTCAATATCGCCAGAACGAGTACCCATGATCAAGCCAGACAATGGAGTGAAGCCCATTGTAGTATCGATAGAACGACCACCTTTGATCGCTGCCAAGGAGGAACCGTTACCCAAGTGACATGTGATAATACGAAGATCGGACATGTGTTTACCCATCAATTCAGCGCAACGTTGTGCAACATATTTGTGGGATGTACCATGGAAACCGTAACGACGGATACCATAGTTTTCATAGTATTCATAAGGAAGCGCATACATGTAAGCTTCTTTAGGCATTGTTTGGTGGAATGCAGTATCAAATACCCCAACTTGTGGTACGTTAGGCATAATAGCTTGGCAAGCTTCGATACCTTGAATGTTTGGAGGATTGTGTAATGGTGCCAAGGAGCTGCATTCTTCTAATGCATCCATAACAGCTGGAGTGATCAATACGGAGTCAGCGAACTTTTCACCGCCATGTACTACACGATGACCAACAGCGTCGATTTCGTCCATAGACTTAATTACACCATATTCAGCATCAACTAAAATATCAAGCAAAATACGAAGTGCTTCTTTATGGTTCAAGATTGGTTCAACGCGTTCTAATTTGTCTGCGTTTGGACGTTTGTGAGTGAACATAGCGTCTTGATCACCAATCTTTTCAAAAAGACCTTTTGCCAATTCTGTTTCAGTTGTCATATCAAGTAATTGATATTTCAAGGAAGAACTACCGCAGTTAACTACTAATACGTTCATCGATTAACCCTCTTTCTGTTGTGTAACTTGAATCTTGTTTTGAATTTCTTTGCTGATATCAGCACCTACCTGATCCTTTTCAGGATATTGGTAGATTATATTCCACAATACGCCTTGATCTAAGAATACGTATTGAGAAAATCTAAATGTTTGCCCTTGCGTTGCATACGTTACATCTAGCTTCTTAGCAGATGTTCCACCTAATGCTACGGACTCTTCCTTGATGGTTGCACCCAGTTTAGTGAATTCAGATTTGCTACGATTTAAGAATTCATCAACTGTAGGTAATGGTTTATTTTCACCAGCACGCAATGCTTCAACTTCAATTACCATATGTTCTGTAACAGACCCATAAATATCGATAGGATATCCATCATCAGTCATATTTTTTGTACTTTTACCCATTTCATAAGGCAAAGCGATGGTAATCTCAGATTGACCAGCACGGATAACTTGATGGCCAAAACTATATGTATCCATTACATTATTTGACCCACATCCCGCCATTGCTAGTAGCGCAGCACCGAGCAGAGCCCCTTGTAATGTACGTTTCCAATTTTGTTTCATCATATACCTCACATCAATTCAGCATTTACAGTTAATTATAGCTTATAGAGCCAAGAAAATCTACAAAAAACTTTATATTAACACACAATTTTATGCGTATAATGGCTCTTTTTATCTACATATCCTTAAAATTTATTTACAGTATCTATAGGCTTTGTTACACTATCACTAATGAAAGGAGTCTCTATGAAAACAATCGGTATTATCTGCGAATACAATCCATTTCACAATGGTCACGCTCATCAACTGCATACCTTAGCACAGCTACATCCAGATGCTCTACGAATTTGTATCATGAGTGGCTCCTTTGTACAACGGGGAGAACCGGCGATTTTTTCCAAATTTGATCGCGCTCGCTGGGCCATTCTCGGTGGTGCAGATATCGTCATTGAACTACCTACCCTCTACTCCACGGGTAGCGCACAATTATTTGGGACTGGTGCCATTCGTATGGTGAAAGCACTCGATATTGATGCACTCTCCTTTGGTTCTGAAACGGCTGATTTAGATGCTCTCATAGACATAGCCAAACGTATGGATTGTAAAGGTACGCAAGAACAGTTGCGGACCTATATTAAGGAAGGCATGTCCTATGGTGCGGCGTTCCGCAAAGCCTTAGATACGGAAATACTCAATACACCGAATGCATTATTAGGCCTTGAATATATTCGCGCAGGCTTAGCGTATAATGCAAAGCTTGAATACATACCTATTTTACGTACTTCTAATCATCACGAAGAAACACTTACTGATGAATTACCATCTGGTACAGCATTGCGTCAACTTATCACTAGTACAGGTAATCTATCCTCTCAATGTATCACTAGCACTGGTAATCTATCCTCTCAATGTATCACTAGCACTGGTAATCTATCCTCTCAACTGCAAGCTACTATTCCTCCATCAATTGCATCTGATATGACTCAAGTAATAAAAAACGGTAATTATGTGAATTATAACCGTTACCATGATATGGTACACAGCTTAAGTCGGCGTACAACGCCAAAAGAGCTAGAAAAATTTGGTGATTTCAGTGAAGGAATTGAGCATTTATGGTCAAAAGCAGCTCAACAGACGTCTTGGACTACAGCCACAGAAGAAATTAAATCTAAGCGCTATACCTATGCCCGCTTACAACGAATGGGCGCTTATCTCACACTAGGTATAACAAAAGATGTATTACAAAACGCCATGGAAGAAGGCCCACAATATGCTCGACTATTAGCCTTTAACGATCGAGGTCGTCAATGGCTCCGTAACGAATACGAAATACCACTTATTCAAAAATGGGCTAAAGCACCTAATGAAACAAGCGCATTAGGACAAACAATGCATCATATCGACACATTAGCTACCGATATACAAGCCTTATGCTTCCATAATAAAAGTAATCGTATAGGTCATAGGGACTATACCTATACACCTCAATATATTAAGTAACTGTTTTACAAGTACTTACGTACTCTATTATAAATCTATACAACTAAAGTATCGCAAAACAGGTGAACTCAAAAAGGGGTTACAATACAGGTTATTCCTGTATTGTAACCCCTTCTTCACCATCTAGTTCAGCGACAGCAACGCATACGCTTTCAAGATGAGATGTAGGAATATTTTTACCTACATAATCTGCTCGAATAGGTAGTTCACGATGACCACGATCGACGAGCACCGCTAATTGAATAGATTTAGGTCTACCTGCTGTCATCAATGCATTTAAAGCAGCACGAATGGTCCGACCTGTATATAGCACATCATCCACAAGGATAATAGTCTTTTCCGTCGTATCAATCGTACAAGGCTCCCCTTCTTTAGGACGGGCATCACGATCATCACGGTAAATAGCAACATTTAATGACTCACAGTCAATATGGATACCTTCAATGCGCTCGATTTCGGCTTGTAAACGTTTTGCCAATATAACACCACGTCGTTCAATGCCGACAATAAGTGCATCAGATAAACCTTTATTGCGTTCTAAAATTTCATGACTTATACGACGAACAGCACGCATAATAGCGTCTTGGTCCATCAGTAAGCGTTTCTTTTCCATATATACGCCCTTACAGCATAGCTATCTCTATGCCCCTATATACCAATAAGTAGTAAACTAAGTACAAAATTAAGTACAAAATGTGTTCTATCAGATTATTTTCGTTTATCTTCGCGATACGTCTTAGCGAATTCCAAACACGCCTCAAAATCAGCTGGTACTGGTGCCTCAAAATGCATGTCTTCGCCTGTAATCGGATGTTTTACATCTAAAGAGCGAGAATGTAATGCTTGCCCTTCAATAGGGAAATCCATACGGCGATAGCCGTAGAATGGATCATTAACAACAGGATACCCAATATGAGCAAAATGAACGCGAATTTGATGCGTTCTACCTGTCTCTAGATTACATTCTACCAAGGTTTGATGACCATAACGCTCTAATACTCTAAAATGAGTAACTGCATCTTTACTATTTTCAAAGACTACAGCCATTTTCATACGATCCTTAGGATGTCGACCAATAGGAGCCTTAATGGTGCCCTTCTCTTCTACGATATTACCTTGTACAAGAGCCCAATATGTACGTTTTGCAGAATGCTCTTTTACTTGTTCCGCCAATCCAATATGAGCAGCATCATTTTTGGCAGCCATCATGACACCAGATGTATCTTTATCTAAACGATGAACGATGCCAGGTCTAATTTCACCATTGATACCAGATAAATCTTTACAATGGAATAATAAGGCGTTTACAAGTGTACCAGAATAGTTACCTACCGCTGGGTGCACCACCATACCACGTGCTTTATTTACGATGATAATATCATGATCTTCGTACAATACATCTAATGGAATATCTTCAGGCTTTACCTCTACGGATTCAGGTTCGGGAATCTCTACCTGAATGACCATGTTAGGAGTGAGACGAAGATTAGCTTTACCTACTTTGCCGCCTACAGTTACATGACCGCCTTTAATTAAGGTTTGAATATAGCTACGAGAACCTTCCATCTGTTCCGTTAAAAACACGTCTAGTCTCGTACCTTCTTGTTCAGCACTAACAATATATTCGTTCATCCTTTACCTCTCTATAGCTACGTATTATATATGTCCACAGTTTCAAAAATCTTTCATCACCTTGAAAGTATCGATTATTCATGGTCTTCTTTCACAGTGAATAAATAATACACCACAAAAGCTACACCTACACAAATACCGATATCTGCAATATTAAAAATAGGCCATACACGGAAATCAAAGAAATCCACAACGCCGTGAATCATATAACGGTCAATACCATTACCAATGGCGCCAGAAACTAATAAAGCAGATCCGATTTGCAATATCCAAGGCCCTTTAGACAAGTGCTTCCAATAATAAGCACATATACCAAGTAAAATAACCGCTACGAGCAAAAAGAACCAACGTTGATTTGCTAACATTCCAAAAGCAGCGCCGCGATTAATAATATATGTTAAATGGAATACATTAGGAATAACCGGTAACGATTCACCTAACAAAAAATGGTTCATTACATAATATTTAGATAATTGGTCTAATAAAAGCCAAATGATTAGTACAGTATAAAACAAGATTAACTCCCTTACTATAATATATATCTTAATAGTCCTATTATACTAAGTTACACAATTTTAGGCAAAATAAAAAGCCCCTCAATGAGGGGCATGTTTTATTTGTGATTACTCAGCGGAAATTACAGATACTGGGCAAACGGATTCGCAAGAACCGCAATCGATGCAAGTATCGTTGATTTCGTATTTAGTTTCGCCTTCAGAAATAGCAGAAACTGGGCAAACAGATGCGCAAGAACCACATTTAATGCAACCATCAGCAATAACTCTCATAATTAGGACCTCCGTCAAAAATATAGATCAGAACTTTTGTTATCATTTAGAAAGGCACTTGCCTCAACTTATGTTCTCATTATCACACAGTTCTAATTGAAAGTCAAATGAAAATGATAAAAAAATGTATATTTTTTTGCATAATAATTGTTCCTTTTTATCATAAAAAGCCTACATTTATCTATATTTTGATATTATTTTTCATTTAATTTATTGAGTATTATACTCAATAAATGAGAATGCACTAATTATCATTTTAATTAAAATACTTAGTACTATACTAGGAATTTAATTATCAATATTCATTATCATAAAAAAACGAGGCCGAATCATACGATTCGACCTAATTTATATTTATATAGCAACTTAATAGCTTCACTATTATTAAATATAGACCTATTATTCACCATAGAAAGTAATACTATTTATTTTCTACATATAACACTTAGAAAGATGTTAAGAATGTTAGCATACCTAAAACTACACCTACTAGGTTAGGTACAATTAAGATAAAATCACGTTTAGGTGATTTTGTCCAACCATATAATACCCAGATCAAACAAGATACTGCTGCAAATAATGGCTGCCATGGTTGACTAGGATTACCTTGAAGATTAGCAATAATTTGTGGAATATAAGCTAAAAATACAAATACACCAATAAATGCACCAATAGAACCAACTAACATATTAAATCTTTCTTTTGTCATATATGACCTCCTTATTCAATAGTATATAATTACATCTTATATTATATACTATATCATATCTTTTCAATACAGTCAATTTTATAAAATTAATTGTACAAATAAGTTTAATTCATATTACTTTTGATGTCCCTAATATGTAATCTATATTTAAATCATACAAGCTAAAAGCACACAGCAAAAAACGAGGCCGAATCTTACGATTCGACCTCGTGTGTGCTCTTATAGTAGAGTAACCTATCCCCTATTATTTACCAGGGAAGAATGGCCATACCATTGGGATAATAATTAAGCTTACTACGAAGCAAACTAAGATCAATGGAACGCCGGCTTTTACATAGTCTGTAAATTTGTATTGGCCAGGGCCAAGTACTAATGTATTTGGAGGTGTACCTACAGGTGTACCGAATGCACAAGATGCAGCAACGCCGATAGCCATCAATACAGCATGAGGGTCAGCGCCCATACCTTGGGCAATGGAGATACCGATAGGAGCCAACAATGCACAAGATGCAGTGTTAGACATAAATTGAGTCATAACACAAGACAGTGCAAATAATACTGCTGTTGCAAAGTAAGGGCTAGGATCGGAGCCCATAACGCCGATTACTGCATTAGCAATCATTTTACCTGCACCAGATTGGTCAAGTGCAGTTGCCACTGGCATCATACCAGCGAATAAGAAGATTGTTACCCAGTCAATGGATGTGTAAGCTTGTTTTTCGTTCAAGCAACCAGTTAATACGCAAAGCATTGCGCCAATAACTGCAACCATGCTCAATGGTAAGTTAATGCCATAACCTTTTAGGAAATCGCCTAAAATCATAGCGATGATTACGCCTAAAAGAATAAGACCAGAGAACAATTGTTTCTTAGGATCGTTAGAAATATCTTCAGCAGCTACTTCTTGCTCAACTTCGCCAGCATCTTGAATTTCATGTTTTGGTAATAAATGTTTACCAATGAGCATCATGAAAATAATAGTAGCGATAGTCAAAGGAATACCGATCCAAGCAAATTCGAAGAAACCAAATGGTTGTTCACCAAATTTAGTTAATGTACCACTTACAATGATATTAGGTGGTGTACCAACCATTGTAATGATACCACCGATACCTGCAGCAAATGCTAAAGGCATCAATTGGCGAGACGCAGGAATCTTAGCAACAGCACAGATACCAACAACTACTGGAAGTAAAGCAGCTGTTGTACCAGTATTGGACAAGAATGCAGACATAGTTGCTGTAACAACCATGATCGCAAGCATTAAGCCATTTTCGCTAGTACCTGCATGAGATACTACTGTTTCACCAATTTTTTGAGCCAAACCAGTGTAGAACAATGCAGCACCAACAACGAACATACCAGCGAACAACACAACTGTACTATCAGATAAACCAGAGAATACAACCTTAGGAGTAATAATACCCATAAGACCTAGAGTAATTGCACCGCCTAGAGAAGTAATAGCTAAAGGAATAATTTCCGTAACGAATAAAACAGCCATGACTGCAAGGACGATTAAGGTTTGTTCCGCAGTACCCATACATCATCATCTCCCTTCAGAGAAATGCACTGATTGTATTAGATGAGATATAAAATATAGCCTACAATACAGATAGCAGAAGCCATCAAAAAAGTTATACCATAACCCTCTTTAGTTTTAGGATAGCCAAAAAATAACGCTTCCCCTAAAAATCCTCGACGATTAAACCAAGTATATTTAGTTCTACGTTGAAACCATTTGGCCTTTCCTTCATTACCGATAATCAGTGCAGTAATAAAAAATACAATAAATGCCCAAATAAAACAAATCAGTATTTTTAATTCAATTGATAACAAGTGACCACCTCTACTATATTTAAAGCACTAGAAGGTTATTCTGTGAAATCTTGCTAATCACCTAATGACCGATCTGAAAGCATTTATTGCAAATATTCCCTTTTCATGTATGATTACATAATTTATAAGGGTTTTTTTATTCACCAATAGGTGTACCTAATTAGGCACACCTTGGTGAATAATTATTTAATTATTAATGGCTAGACAACATAGCAAGCATTGTACCTGCTGCTACTGCTGTACCGATAACGCCAGCTACGTTAGGACCCATAGCATGCATGAGCAAGAAGTTAGCTGGGTTAGCTTTCGCACCTACTACTTGAGATACACGAGCCGCCATTGGAACCGCAGATACACCAGCAGAACCAATAAGTGGATTTGTTTTACCACCATCAACTACGTTCATCAATTTACCGAACAATACGCCACCAGCAGTACCGCCGATAAATGCAACCAAACCTAAACAAATGATTAGGATAGTTTGTACGCTTAAGAAGTGTTCCGCATCCATTGTTAAACCAGTACCAGTTGCTAAGAAGATAGTAACAGTATTGATCAACGCATTTTGAGAAGTATCAGACAAACGTTCTGTTACGCCAGATTCACGGAACAAATTACCTAACATCAACATACCTAAAAGAGATGTAATGGAAGGAAGCAATAAGGAAATGAAGATCGTTGCAACGATTGGGAACACGATTTTTTCAAAACGTGTAACTTCACGCAACTGCTCCATAACAATTTCGCGCTCTTTTTGAGTCGTAAATAATTTCATTACAGGTGGTTGAATCAACGGTACCAAGGACATATAGGAATATGCAGCAACCGCGATAGCACCTAATAAGTGAGGAGCTAGTTTAGTAGCCAAGTAAATGGATGTAGGGCCGTCAGCACCACCGATGATACCGATAGCAGCAGCTTCTTGAGCTGTAAAGCCCATAGCCATTGCACCGCCTAAAGCAACGAATACGCCGATTTGAGCAGCAGCACCTAAAAGCAATGTTTTAGGATTCGCAATGAGTGGACCAAAGTCAGTCATTGCACCTACACCTAGGAAAATTAAAGGTGGGAAGATTTCTTGAGAGATACCTGCGCTAATAAGTGCCATAACGCCTTCTTCAAAACCGTTACGAGGAATGTTAGCAAGTACACAACCAAACGCAATCGGACCCAACAATAATGGTTCAAACTCTCTAGCAAATGCCAAATATAATAGGATCAAACCTACGAGAATCATAATAGCATTGCCTGTTGTAAATGCGAGAAACCCGCTATCGTTTATAACGGATTGTATCGCAACAGCAAAAGCCTCCATATGCGTTCCCCTTTCACAAATATAAAATCGTTATATGACGCGGCACGGCCGCGCCATACAAAACTTGGTATTAGCCAAGTACAACCATGTCGTCGCCAGTGGATACAGTTTGGTTAGCAGAAACGCGAACTTCGGAAACTACAGCATCATGTGGAGCTGCGATTTCGTTTTGCATTTTCATAGCTTCAAGAATCAACAAAGTTTCGCCTTTTTTAACTGCTTGGCCAGCGGATACTGCTACAGATAAGATTTTACCAGGCATTGGAGCTTTTACAGTTTCAGCACCTGCTGGAACTGGAGCTGCTGCTGCAGCTGGAGCTGGTGCTGGTGCAGGAGCTGCTTTAGGAGCTGGAGCTGCTGCTGGAGCTGGAGCTGCTGCAGGAGCTGCGCCTTTTACTTCATTAACTTCTACATCATATGCTGTACCATTTACTGTAACGTTGAATTTTTTCATCTTAAATTCCTCCAAAATGTGTATGTCTACACTAAACTTATAAATATTTTTTACACATATAAATTGGATAATCTCAGTGATTATCTAATTAGGCAATAATCTTATCGATTACCGCGCAAGCGACCTTCCATTTTCCAATTGTAGCTTACGATCGGACGGATATGCGCGATTTGATCAGCGGAATAACCCATTGCCGCTAATGCACCAACGATTACTGCTACTACATCTTGAGATGGAGCTTTACCGTTAGTTGTTGTAGCATTGCTCATTAAAATGCCTCCTAAAAATTTTTAACCTCTACCGCTTAAGCGACCTTCCAAGCGCCATTTAGCACTTGTTGCTGTAGGTCGGATAGATGCAATTTGTTCAGATGAGTACCCCATCGCCACAATGGCACCTACGATAGCTGCTACTACTTCTTCCTCATTTTGAGCGGATGCACTTGGTGCAGCAGGAGCTGCTGCTGGAGCTGTAACAGGAGCAGTTGCTGCTGCTGGTGCTTCTTTTTTCTTCTTAGTTGGATCAATTAAATGTACGATTTCCATAAGAACGCCGAGAAGAATCAACACAACAAACACAACTGTCATATTAATCGCCATTATGAGTAACGGATTGGTAGTAACTGCTTGTCCTTCCATAATCATTCCCCTTTCTAAAAAAGTAGTCAAGAAAGGTATCTCCCAAATTCGATGATATATTTACCGAATCGAATTATAATGGAATATTACCATGTTTCTTTGGAGCACGGTTTTCACGTTTGCTTGCAAGCATTGCCAAAGCGTTAATAACTGCTGGACGTGTTTGTTTTGGTTCAATAACAACGTCTACGAAGCCACGTTCAGCTGCTTTATATGGAGTTGCGAACTCTTCTACGTATTGAGCTGTTTTAGCGTCTTTGTCTTCATCTTTCTTGAAGATGATATTAGCTGCGCCAGCAGGACCCATTACAGCGATTTCGGATGTAGGCCAAGCATAAACTTGATCAGCACCTAAATCTTGGGAACACATAGCGAGGTAAGAACCGCCGTATGCTTTACGAGTGATAACAGTAATTTTTGGTACTGTTGCTTCAGAGTAAGCATACAACATTTTAGCACCATGACGAATGATACCGCCCCATTCTTGATTTGTGCCAGGCAAGAAACCAGGAACGTCAACGAAGTTAACGATTGGAATATTGAAAGCATCACAGAAACGGATGAAACGGGAAGATTTGTCAGATGCATTGATGTCCAAGCAACCAGCCATTACTTTTGGTTGGTTAGCAATGATACCAACGGATTGACCATCAAAACGAGCGAAGCAAGTGATGATATTTGTAGCATAGAATGGTTGTACTTCATAGTATTCGCCATTATCTACAGTTTTAGCGATAACATCTTTCATGTCGTAAGGCATGTTACTGTTATCAGGCAATAAGCTGTTTAAGCCTTCGTCTTCACGAGTTGGATCATCACCAGTGTCTACTAATGGAGCATCTTCCATGTTGTTGGATGGCAAGAAGCCCAATAAGTAGCGGATTTGATCAAGGCAATCATCTTCGTTTTCAGCAGCAAAGTGAGCTACACCGGAAACGGAGTTGTGAGCCATTGCACCACCAAGATCTTCAGCTGTTACTTCTTCACCAGTTACAGATTTGATAACTGCAGGACCAGTGATGAACATTTGAGATGTGTTTTTAACCATGTAGATGAAGTCAGTCAATGCTGGAGAATATACAGCACCACCTGCACATGGACCCATGATTACGGAAATTTGTGGAATAACGCCAGATGCATTTGTATTTTCGAAGAAAATTTTACCGTAACCTGCAAGGGCATCTACTGCTTCTTGAATACGAGCACCGCCGGAGTCGTTGATACCAACGATAGGCGCACCCATTTTCATAGCTAAACGTTGTACTTTAACGATTTTAGCTGCATGCATTTCACCAAGAGAACCACCTTCTACAGTGAAATCTTGTGCGAATGCGTACACTAAACGACCGTCGATAGTACCATAACCAGTTACTACACCTTCGCCTGGTAATTCTTTCTTGTCTTGACCGAAGTTAACACAACGATGTTTAACAAATTGATCAAGTTCAACGAAAGAATTATCATCGAACAATTTAGCCAAACGTTCGCGAGCAGTCATTTTGCCTTGAGCATGTTGTTTCTCAATGCGTTTTTCACCACCAGCAGCTTTAACTTTAGCTAGTTTCTCGTGCAATAACTCGATTTTTTCCTGCACTGTTGCCATTATAGCACCTCCAAATAAAACTTGTTACAGTATCATTTTATTTCATTAATAATTAAAGTTCAAGCATGATACATATTTAACATATAACTTGAAATTATATGTATATGTATCTCTATAACTCATACATAATGATGTGAATTGGACACTGTATTATTTCATACGTTGACATAATTCAAGCAATACGCCGCCAGTTGCTTTTGGATGTAAGAAAGCAATTGCGGAGCCGCCTGCACCATAACGAGGTTTTTCGTCAATCATACGAACGCCTTTAGCCATCAAATCAGCAATAGCATTTTCAATATTATCAACGCGCAATGCTACGTGTTGGATACCATCACGACCGCCATTTTTCTCGATGAATTTACCGATAGGGCCATCTGGAGTTGTAGTTTCTAAGAATTCAAGTTCAGCATCGCCACATGGGAAGAAGGATACTTTTACTTTTTGTTCTTCTACGATTTCATCTTCAGGAAGATGTTCCATACCCAATGCATTTTTATAGAATTCTTTAGTTGCTGCTAAATCATTAACACCAATACCGATGTGATCCACTTGTAATACTTTAAAAGCCATTTCGATTATCTCCTTTTCAAGGCTAAATCTCTAGTGCTATGTAGTCGCCGTCTACTTTAGCACGCTTGTCATTACGCCGTTAACAACTGTGTAAGGATCTCTTTCGCGTTCATTAACAGCTGTCACTTGGCTATTAAATTCGTCGCTAGTAATGATTTTTTCAGCTACATAACGACCAATTTGTTCATTAATCATTGCGATGATTTCATCACGAGTACGTTCTGCTCGACGAGATTCCAATTCACCAGAATCTTCAAGATACTCAAAATGTTCATCTAAAGCGTCGATGAGTTCATCTACGCCTTGGTCCTTGCTAGCAATGGTGCGCTTAATTGGTGGGCGCCATTTCACTTCACGAGAATCAAGGTCAAGCATCATTTCAATTTCTACATTCAAACGATCGCAACCATCTCGGTCAGCTTTATTGATAGCAAATACATCGCCGATTTCAAGAATACCCGCTTTGATAGCTTGGATATCGTCACCGAGACCAGGAACAAGTACAACTAATGTAGTATCTGCATTTTTTACAATGTCTACTTCAGATTGACCTACGCCTACTGTTTCAATGATAACTAAATCCATGCCAAAGGCATCCATAAGTTTTACAACGTCTGCAGTCTTTTTGGATAAACCACCAAGACTACCACGCGTGCCCATGCTTCGAATGAATACATTTTCGTTTAATGTTAAGTCGTTCATTCGAATACGGTCCCCCAAGATAGCACCACCAGAGAATGGGCTAGTTGGGTCGATGGCAACGATACCGATTTTTTTACCTTGATCTAAATAATGTTTTACAACTTTATCTGTCAATGTACTTTTACCAGCACCAGGGGCCCCAGTAATACCGAGAATACGTGCATTTCCTGTTTTAGGGTAAATAGCCTTCATAATATCAATGGCATTTTCATACTCGTTTTCTACAGCTGTGATGGACCGTGCTAAGGCTAGTCGAGAACCTTCAAAAAGGCCTTTAACTAAATCCATTCGCTTCACCACCTATCTTCGAATATGGGAATAGAGGGATTCATCTATTCTAAATGAGTCCCTCTCACCCATGCATTAATTATTTAACGTTTTCGTTAATGAATTTAACGATATCGCCAGTTGGTGTACCAGGTGTGAATACAGCAGCTACGCCAGCTTCTTTCAAACCAGGGATATCAGCGTCAGGAATAACGCCACCGCCGATTACAAGTACATCGCCCATACCTTTTGCTTTCAAAAGTTCAACAATTTTAGGGAACAATGTGTTGTGAGCACCGGAAAGAAGGGATAATGCAACTACATTAACGTCTTCAGAAAGAGCTGCTTCAACGATTTGTTCTGGAGTTTGACGAAGACCTGTGTAGATTACTTCGAAACCAGCATCGCGAAGAGCGCGTGCTACTACTTTTGCACCACGGTCATGACCATCAAGACCTGGTTTTGCTACGATTACTCTAATACGTTTTTCTGCCATGATTTATTACCTCCGAAATTAGCCGATATTATAATGTGGAATGAGCTTCGTATTCACCGAATACTTCGCGCAATACATTACAAATTTCACCCAATGTAGCATATGTTTTAACTGCATCAAGAATTAATGGCATCAAGTTAACATTTTCGTCAGCTGCGCCAACTTTAAGAGCTGCTAATGCTGTGTCAACTGCTGCTTGATCGCGGTTAGCGCGAACTGCTTGAGTTTTCTTGGATTGGTTAACACCTACGGAAGCGTCTACGCGAAGCAAGTCTTTTGGAGCTTCTTCTTCAACTTGGAATTTGTTTACGCCAACGATTGTGCGCAAGCCAGATTCAACTTCCATTTGCCATTTGTAAGCGGATTCTTGAATTTCTTTTTGGATGTAGCCTTTTTCGATTGCTACTACAGCGCCGCCCATTTCATCAATTTTCTTGATGTAAGACATAGCTTCGTCATAGATAGCGTTAGTCATAGCTTCTACATAGTAGGAACCGCCCAATGGGTCAACTACGTCAGCTAAACCAGATTCGTAAGCCACGATTTGTTGAGTACGAAGAGCTACTTGTACAGATGCTTCTGTAGGAAGAGCCAAAGCTTCGTCACGAGAGTTTGTATGTAAGGATTGAGTACCGCCCATTACAGCAGCTGCAGTTTGAAGAGCAACACGAACGATGTTGTTGTCAACTTGTTGTGCAGTCAACATGGAACCAGCTGTTTGAGTATGTACACGAAGCATCATGGATTTTGGTTTTTTAGCACCAAAACGTTCTTTCATGATAGTTGCCCATAAGCGACGAGATGCGCGGAATTTAGCAACTTCTTCAAGTACGTTGTTATGAGCATTCCAGAAGAAGGAAAGACGACCAGCGAAGGAGTCAACGTCAAGACCAGCTTTCAAAGCTGCTTCTACGTACGCGATACCATCTGCAATTGTGAATGCGATTTCTTGCGCTGCTGTGGAACCTGCTTCACGGATGTGGTAACCAGAGATAGAAATTGTATTCCATTTTGGAACGTATTGAGAACAATATTCGAAGATATTAGTGATCAAACGCATGGAAGGTTTTGGAGGGAAAATGTAAGTACCGCGAGCTGCATACTCTTTCAAAATATCATTTTGAATTGTACCCATCAATTCAGTAGAAGGTACACCTTGTTTTTCAGCTACTGCGATATACATTGCCAACAAAACAGACGCTGGAGCGTTGATTGTCATGGATGTGGATACTTTGCCAAGGTCGATGCCGTCGAACAAGATTTCCATATCTTTCAAGGAGTCGATCGCAACACCTACTTTACCAACTTCGCCTTCAGCTACAACATCATCAGAGTCATAACCAATTTGTGTAGGCAAGTCGAATGCACAGGAAAGACCAGTTGCACCGGACTCGATTAGGTAGCGGTAACGTTTGTTGGATTCTTCAGCAGTTGCGAAACCTGCGTACATACGCATTGTCCAGAAACGGCCACGGTACATAGTAGGTTGTACACCACGAGTATAAGGGAATTCGCCAGGCATCCCCAAATCGCGTTCATAGTCGAAACCTTCAATATCAACTGGTGTATACACACGGTTGTATTTCAAGTTTTGACGTTCTGGAGTTTTTGCACTTCTTTCGTCACAAAGTTTGTTATACTCAGCAATTTGGGCTTTTAAGTTTTCGTAAGCCATGTTTTCATCATCCTCCTAAAAAAACAGGTTTATTTTTTCATGCTTCCAGTTTCTGTGAAGCGTTTATGCCAAGAAAGAGCTTCATCAAGCAACATAGGTGTATGGGCATTCTTAGTTGCTTCTAATGCTTTTTCTAGGTATTCAGTTAACATTGGTTTGTAGTCTGGGTGAGCACATTTTTCAATGATCAAACGAGCTCTTTCCACTGGGCTCAAACCACGGCAGTCAGCCACACCTTGTTCTGTACAGAAAATCATAGTGTCATGTTCTGTATGATCTACGTGAGATACATAAGGAACGATGGAACTGATGTCGCCGTTTTTAGCAACGGAGTTAGTACAGAAGATTGTGAGGTATGCGCTACGAGCGAAGTCGCCGGAGCCGCCAACACCGTTCATCATTTTGCTACCCATAATATGAGTAGAGTTTACGTTGCCAAAAATATCAAATTCAATTGCAGTATTCATGGCAATAACGCCAAGGCGTCTTGCGATACCAGGGTTGTTGGAAATTTCTTGAGGGCGAAGAATAATTTTTTTACGGTATTCATCGATATTGTCATAGAAACGTTTCAACCCTTCTGGGGAAGGACTCAATGCAGTACCGGAACATACAGTTACTTTATCTGCATCGATAAGGTCAAACATACCATCTTGAATAACTTCAGTGAAGATAGACAAGTTAGTGAATGGACCTTTAGCAAGACCACTGATTACAGCGTTTGCTACGGAACCTACACCAGATTGCAATGGAAGTAAGTTTTCTGGCAAGCGACCACCTTTGATTTCTTCTTGGAAGAAATCAATTAAGTGTTGGCTCATTGCTTTCGCATCATCATCGATAGGAGCTAGAGGTCTAGTTGTATCAGGGATGTCGCAAGGAACGATAGCCACAATTTTTTCAGGGTCGCAAGGAATTGCATCAGTACCAATGCGATCACCAGGTGTTTCCAATGGAATTGGTTTACGGTATGGTGGATCGAGAGGCTCGTAGATATCATGCATACCTACCAAGGAAAGTGGTTGGGATACGTTTACTTCTACGATAACTTTTTTTGCTTGGCTCACAAATGTTGGGGAGTTACCAACAGATGTTGTAGGAACAATAGACCCATCTTCGTTGATTTGAGCAGCTTCGATAATCGCTACATCTAAATCGCCAAAGAAGCCATAGCGAACGTTTTGTGCCATCAAGCTTAAATGCATGTCGATATAATTTATTTTACCGCCATTTAAAGCTTTACGAGTGTCATTGTTAGTTTGATATGGGAAACGACGATGGATACCGTTAACGCGAGTTAACGCACCGTCAGCTTCATCACCTACAGAAGCACCTGTCCACAAATCGATTTTGAATGGTTCTTTTTCCATTCTTTCTGCCAATGCCAATGGCACAGCTTTTACATAACCGGATGGAGTAAAGCCGGAAATACCAACTTTATCGTTAGGGTTAATCAAAAGAGCTGCTTCAGAAGCAGTGACAATTTTACCTTGGAGGGCCGCACTTTTTACGCGGTCTTTGATGTCTATCACCATTACCATCTCCTTTAAGAGTAACATTGTATAAACGACAGTTTGATCTCTTGGTCGTTCCTTAAACCGACTTCATCGTAGTCCAGAACCAATGTATTGTCAACTTATATGACTAAAATGTATTTTTTATACACTTCACCAGTGCATTATGACTAAAACGCATAGATTTTCATATTTTCACATAAGTTTTATTCACATCGTTATAACTCACAGGAATTATCGATTTAGTAGTATATATTGATGTTTTTCGGTTAAATCGAACTATCTCTATACAATATATAGAACCTTTTCAATATAAAAACAACATCTTATACACAAGAAATGAACCACACACCTCCCTATAAAAATACAATGATATGCAAAAAACCGGCTTTCAAATGCTAACAATAATGTTCAATTATGTCTAACATTAGAAAACCGGTTAATAATACTTATACTTTACCCTACCATGGTATGTATTAATTATACCATATTATGAAATTATATAGCTACTATAAAATACGCTAATTATACATAATATACCTATTTTATATGGTCACTCGCTGAAAGTTGTACTTTCACAAAGGCTCCAACCCAGCCTAGCAATTGCCAAAATACAATGGTCACTTGATGGCTATAGAGCTCAAAGTCAGATAAACCACTAACGAGAACAGCCACCGCTAAGGCGCCTACGCCTATTTGTGCTGCTTGTCGGAATAGATCCCCTTTTAATCGTATAGATGTAATTACATGACCTACGATAACTGCAAGGAATGATAACAAACCGGGGATACCGATTTCGGCTAAAATGTTCAAATATAAATTGTGCGCATGATACATTAAAACATTTGGGCCTTGAATATAGTAGTTATACTCAGGGTAGACTAAGTAGAATGTATTCCAGCCAATACCAAAGATAGGATTTTCTCGTATGATATATGTCGTGCTATCCCACAATGCCCAACGAAGATCCGCTGACGTATCGTGACCTTGGAATATAGACCAAAGTCGTGACGCAATTTCACCTTCATAGAAGTACAAAATGACCGGTACTGCTAACAAGGATAGGAATAGGCGCCGTTCTACAAAGATAGCCCAATAGAGAATCATAGCGGCAAAGCTAATCCAAATACCACGAGAATAGGTTAAAAGCATCGTTAAGAATAAAACGATACCTATGATGAGCATCGTCACCACGTCACGGTTGCGATTTTCTTTCATATAAACGAGAATATAACTAATGCATACGCTTAACACCATCAACAAATAAGCTCCTAACAAGTTAGGATTTTGTAATGTTGATGCCATGCGGCGCATCAATTTTGGAAATTGTGCAGCATCTACCCATTCTTTTATATGTATATTCGGAACAAATAGATACTGATAGGCCCCAATAACACAGACAAGAACTGCGGTGCCTAAAAAAGCACGAAGAAAATAGTTCCATTGTTTAGGCGTTTGAATATAGGTACGCACTAAGTAGTACATCCCCCCACCTGCTACAATTTGATAGAACCAACTTTGAATAGACCAATCCCAGTTCTGTGACATAATCGATGATAACCCAGTCCAGACAACAAAGATCATAACAGTCCAAGATAGATATCCTGTAGGTAAGCTCAAAGACTTACTAGATATTAAATCATATAGCGCCAGTCCTATAGCCAACCAAAGGAGTACATCCCCTACCATCGGTTGCAACGGCATAGCCACTACAACACCGTAAATTAGCCGTTCAATATAAAAGGTCAGTCGCTTCTGATTAGGAATAAGTGAGAGTTCCATAATCTCACCTTAGTGACTCATCTCATGGTTAAACCACTGACGAGCATCCCCTAGAATATATAACGAACCGCATACGGCAATAATATCACCAGTCTTAGTATGCTTATAGGCCAATGCTAAAGCCTCCTCAACAGAGTCAGCAGTTTGAGCCGTCGCCTTTGGTACAGTGCGTCGAATGACCTCAACCAAGGCTTCAGGTACTTCCGTTCTATCTGTTGGAGCCGGTACAACGAGTACTGTATCTCCTGCTTTAACAACCTCACGAATGATAGCCTCTTGGTTCTTATCTTTAAGAATAGCCATAACAATTGTTTTTGGAGTATCTTTAAACAATTCAGCATAAGTCATACCGAAAGATTCAGCCCCTGCCGCATTATGGGCACCATCAAAGATAAAGGTGCGATCTAGACCGCGTTTAACTTCGAAACGACCAGCCCACGTAGTGCGAGCAAAACCTTCGCGCATTGTTTCTTCACTGATACTCTTATCGTCTTGCATCAATAGGCGCACAGCCATTAACGCACAAGCGAGGTTTACAGATTGGTGAATACCTGCCATCGTCGTAAAGAGCATAGCAGGCGCTGCATCATTAGTACTGACCGTAATCATTTGACCGCCCGTTACAGCACTTCGACTATCGATGCCAAAATCTTTATTGAAAGCATACAGCTTAGCATTCTTTTCTTTGGCTACGTCCTCAATAATACTGAGAGGCGTACCTTGTGCAGCTGTTACGACAGGTACTTTAGATTTAATGATACCCGCCTTATGACGTGCAATTTCCTCAACAGTATCACCACAGTACGCTTGATGATCCATAGATACATTAGTAATAACAGATACTTTAGGAGTAACGATATTAGTAGAGTCTAGCAATCCACCTAAACCAACTTCTACTACCGCATAATCTACGCCTTGTTCTTTAAAGAACAAGAATGCGGCTGCCGTCAACATTTCAAATTGCGTCGGTGCTTCTACTCCATTACTGATGATAGTATCTACTGCTGCTTTTACACGATTGATTAATTCACCGAAGGCTTCCTCTGTAATATTTCCATCATTGATTTGAATTCGCTCCGTATAGGATTGAAGGTGAGGCGATGTAAATCGCCCCACCCGTAATCCACTTGTAAACAGTGCGTAGGAAATATATGAGGTAACCGAGCCCTTACCATTCGTACCTGTTACATGAACAATTTTATAGTCCTCTTGCGGATTCCCAAGGGCTTCCATAAGAGCTGTAATTCGTTCAAGGCCAGGCTTAATACCGAATGAGGATGCCTGTTCTAAATAGGCTAAGGCCTCTTGATATGTCATATAAACCTCCTATTATAAGGTTTCAAGGAACGCTTCACGCTCCAATAACGCTTGTTGTTTTTGTTTATATTCTTCTAACTTTTCTTTTTCTTTCGCTACTACAGCTTCAGGCGCTTTTGCAAGGAAGCCTTGGTTGGACAATTTACCTTCCAAACGAGAAATTTCTTTTTCCATTTGAATTTTTTCCTTCGCGATACGCTCTTTTTCTTTCTCTCCGTCGATTAAGTCTTTAAGCAAGAGATATACTTCCATACCATTTACAACTGTTACGGTCGCATTTTCTGGCTTAGCATCGTTGGCACCGAGGATTGTTACCTTCTCAGCCCATGCTAATGTTACGAAGTAATCACTATGGTCTGCTACAGTTTGAGCTAATGCTGCATCTGTAGGCGCCACGATAACCTCTGCTTTTTTACCTAACGGCACGTTCATTTCAGCACGCATGTTACGAATGCCTTTAATAGCATCCATCATCACTTCCATTTGACGAGCTGCGCCGTCAAGATTGTCGAAGCTCAATGCTTCTGGCCATTTAGTAACTACGATGCTATCCCCTTCATGAGGCAAATGTTGCCAAATATGTTCTGTTACGAACGGCATGAACGGATGTAACAATTCAAGCATTTGACGTAAGATGGTTACGAGCAAGTATTGAACTGTGCGACGATCGCGTTCGTTGCTTTCACTATACAAACGAGGTTTCGCCAACTCAATATACCAGTCACAGTACGTATTCCAAATGAAGTCATATACGGAACTTGCCGCTTCACCTAATTCAAATTTATCGAGGTTAGATGTTACGCTTTGTACTGTGTCATTATATTTTTGAATAATCCATTGATCAGCTAATGTTAAATCAGCTGCAGTTGGAACGAAGCTTTCATCATAATTCGTAAGATTCATCAATACGAATTTAGAAGCATTCCAAATCTTGTTAGCAAAGTTACGGTTCGCTTCCACACGCTCCATGTAGAAACGCATATCATTACCAGGTGTATTGCCTGTTACAAGAGTGAAACGCAATGCATCGGCACCAAATTGGTCAATAACATCGAGTGGATTAATACCATTGCCTAAGGATTTACTCATCTTACGACCTTGGCTATCGCGAACAAGACCGTGGATGAATACGTGTTTGAACGGAATTTCATCTTCGAACTCAAGAGCCATGAAGATCATACGAGCTACCCAGAAGAAGATAATATCGTAACCAGTTACGAGAACACTTGTTGGGTACCATTGTTTAAGCTCTGGAGTTTGGTCAGGCCAGCCCATCGTAGCAAATGGCCACAAGCCAGAGCTGAACCATGTATCAAGAACGTCCGGATCTTGTGTTACATGACCATGACAATGAGGACATTCCGTAATGTCTTCACGACTTACAATAGTTTCACCGCAGTCATCACAGTACCATGCAGGAATGCGATGGCCCCACCATAATTGACGAGAAATCGTCCAGTCGCGGATATTTTCAAGCCAGTTTACATATGTTTTAGTGAAGCGTTCAGGCACAAACTCTACTTCATGGTCTTTAACAACTTTAAGAGCTGGCTCTGCCAGCGGTTTCATATCTACGAACCATTGTTTAGATACCATTGGTTCGATAATTGTATTACAACGGGAGCAATGACCTACCGCATGGTCATGGTCATCGATTTTTTCAAGCAAGCCTAACTCTTGAAGTTCAGCTACTACTTGTTTACGCGCTTGTTCACGAGGTAAGCCATTAAACTTACCAGCCCCTTCATTCATTGTCGCATCATTGTTCATAACAACGATAGATTCTAAATCGTGGCGTTGGCCCATTTCAAAGTCGTTAGGGTCATGAGCAGGCGTAATTTTTACACAACCTGTACCGAAACTTGCATCTACATAATCATCGGCAATTACAGGAATTTCACGGTTAACAAATGGCAATACCAAAGTTTTACCGATAAGGTCTTTATAACGATCATCTTCAGGATTTACCGCTACTGCCACATCACCAAACATGGTTTCTGGACGTGTGGTCGCCACTACCACGAAGCGATTATCCTCACCTTTTACAGGATATTTAATATGCCATAAATGGCCATGTTCATCTTCATGTTCAACTTCTACATCAGATAAAGCCGTCGCGCAACGAGGGCACCAGTTGATAATGCGCTCACCGCGATAGATCAAACCTTTTTCATAAAGCTTTACGAATACTTCACGCACTGCATGATAGTAACCATCATCCAATGTAAAGCGTTCTCGAGTCCAGTCACAAGATGCGCCAAGGCTACGGATTTGTTTAACGATAGTATCACCGTATTCTTTTTTCCATTCCCATACGCGTTCTACAAACTTCTCACGACCTAAATCATAGCGAGATTTGCCTTCTTCTTTAGCCAGCATCTCTTCTACTTTGATTTGAGTAGCAATACCAGCGTGGTCAGTACCAGGCATCCACAATACATTGTAACCTTGCATGCGTTTAAAACGGATGAGGATATCTTGCAACGTATTATCTAGCGCATGGCCCATGTGAAGCATACCAGTTACATTAGGAGGCGGCAAGACGATACTAAATGGCTCTTTATTAGTGTCTACTTCTTCGTGAAAGTATCCTTGATTTTCCCAATAAGAATACCATTTCCCTTCTATTTCACCGGGGTTATAAGTGGTTAAATTTTCGTAGGTTTTCATCGTTCCTCCTAAAAATACTCCTTAGCGCTTCATAATCTTAGCCAATACAAACAGGCTCGTTTCATATAGCAATATCATAGGTAATGCAATCATCGTTTGAGAGAACATATCCGGTGTTGGTGAAATGACAGCACCTATGATAAAGGATATAAGAATAAATATCTTTCGTTTCGTTTTTAAAAAACGTGATGTTATTAAGTTGAAATATCCCAAGATAATCAAAATCAACGGCAATTCAAAGATAAATCCAAAAGGCAGTACAAAGGACAACACAAAATCCATATACTGACCAATGGAAAACAGCGGTTGTAATTCGTCTGTAGCAAAGCCCATGAAGAACTTCACGGCCGCCGGCAATACAAGAAAATAAGAAAATACAATACCAATTCCGAATAAACCAATCGCTACCGGTAAAATCCAGTTGGACAACTGTTTTTCTCGCACAGTTAGGGCAGGCTTAACAAAGAGCCAAATCTGATGCAGTATAATAGGCGCTGCTATAATGAGTCCCCCTACTATAGATACTTTCATATATGTAAAGAAAGCTTCAGTAGGTTTCATATAATAGAGCTTGCCCGCAGGCTTGAGGAGTATTTCTAATAATACGTCTACATAATAGTAAGAAACACAGGTCCCCACAATAATGGCCACCGCCATCAGAATAAGCCGTTTTCTCAATTCAGATAGATGGCCTACAAGGGATAGCTCCCGAGCTTCATCCATCATTTTCTGTTCCATTTCAGTATAAAGAGGTTCATTCTCTGGTTCCTCAGGAACTTGTAAGTTTGCCACCTTATACCGTTCTTGCTCTGCTTTTTGCTCTGCTTCACGCCGTTTTTGACGAACTACACTATCAAAAGAAGGTTTTTGTATGGGATATTCGAAATCAGGTTTTGGTTCGAACGGCTCCATATTATACCTTTCTATCAGCTAGATTTTCTACAGCCATCACAAGGAATTCCTTCCCTGGGAAATCACGTATAGCTTCAAGAGCAGCCAAAGCATCTTTACAATATTTATCAGCTACTGCTAATGTATTGTCGATACCGCCTTGAGCGATAACGTAATCGATAATATCTTGCTCATTACCGCCATTATTCAAGGCTTTAATATCTGCAAGCAATCTATCTTTATTGTCATCATTTACGATACTTAATAAAGGATAGGTCAATAAACCTTCACGTAGGTCATTCCCTACAGGTTTACCTGTAGTTTCAGTCGTTTCACGATAGTCCATGATATCATCTGTAATTTGGAATGCCATACCTAAAGCGTGACCGTATTTTTTCAACTCAACAATTTCAGACTCACTCCAGCCCCCTAAGAGACCACCAAGCTCCATGCAACCTTCCATGAAGTCCGCTGTTTTCTTTTGAGTCTTAGTCATATAACGCTCAATCCCTTGATCGATACGATATACGTCTTCCATCTGCATGAACTCGCCTTCAACGAGACATGAAATGATATGAGAGAAAATTTGTAAATACTTCATATCGGGCATTTCAGATACGATTTGGAATGCTTTGGCAAACAAATAATCCCCACTAAGAATGGCGACTTTATTGCCTTTGTGCATATGAATTGTATCTTCACCGCGACGAATCTCAGCTTGATCTAATACATCATCGTGAATCAGTGTTGCTAAATGAAGCATTTCTACGGCTTCTGCAATTCTAATGCGCTGACGTTCTACAGATGTGCCTGCATTGGCAATCAGTAGACATAATTGAGCGCGTAAACGCTTGCCACCAGCCGCTGATAATGGTCGAATCAGTGCATTAAAGTCTTCTGCACCGGTATTAAAAGATGATGCAAGAGATTCTTCAACGCCCTCTAAATCTAGAGCAATGCGTTCCATAATCTCTAACTCATTGGTTTGACTCATGCTTCATCTCCTACTAGAACTGTATTGATGCGTTGTTGTAAAAGCTCACGACCTGTATGTTTTAAGGAGCTATATAAAATAGGCGGTGTATCCGTTGGATACATTTCCTTAATTTTAGCCAAGTTCGCAGACTTTTCTTTAGCCGTTAGCTTGTCAGCTTTAGTAACTACAATTTGTAGTGGCACACCAGCCTCAACAAGCCAGTCATAGGCCACCTTATCAATAGGCATCTCTGGATGACGCCCATCGATAAGTAAGCACAACAACATCAATCGTTCAGAATGTAAAATATAATCGGCAATAAAGGAAGACCACAAATTGCGGTTTCCTTTATTTGTCTTTGCAAAACCATACCCAGGAAGGTCTACGAGGAACCAATTGTATCTGCGTTCCTCTGTTTCAGAAATATCCTCTTTTGACTCAATGTCAAAATAGTTTATCGTCTTTGTCTTACCTGGCTGGCCACTAACGAGGGCTAACCCACGATAATTACACAACGAGTTAATCAACGAAGATTTGCCCACATTAGAGCGTCCTAGGAAAGCGATTTCCACAGTATCCCCTTCAGGATATTGATCCGCCTTCACACAGGAGGTATTATATTTTGCTGCTATAATACGAGGCCCCTTCGGTTCTTTTCGCGTATATTGTGGTTTTGGCCCCATTTGTTTAGTGGATTTTTTCTTTTTTTGCATTACACAAGTGCCTTTGCTAATACTTCATCCATTGTCTTAACTGGCGTAATAATGAGTCCTTCTTTTACAATGTCAGGTAATTCTGCAATATCCTTTTCATTACCTTTTGGAATCAATACCTCTTTAATGCCATGAGACAAGGCTGCTAATAATTTCTCTTTTAAACCGCCTATTGGCAATACGCGGCCACGCAATGTAATTTCACCAGTCATGGCAATATCAGAACGAACCTTTCGGTTTGTCAAAATAGATACCATAGCCAATGTCATTGTAATACCTGCAGAAGGACCATCTTTAGGCGTTGCCCCTTCTGGCAAGTGAACGTGAATATCGAGTTTCTTATAGAAATCTTCTTCAATTTTTAATGCTTTTGCATTGTGGCGAATGTAACTCATAGCTGCTTGGCCAGATTCTTGCATAACCTTGCCGAGGCTGCCAGTTAATGCCAATTTACCCGTACCATTCATAGTCGTAGCTTCACAAGGTAACACTACGCCACCAACAGATGTCCAAGCTAAGCCATTTACATAGCCAACTTGCGGTTTCTTTTCCCGTTCTTGATCAACGAAAATCGGAGCCCCTAAGAACTCATGAAGATTCTTAGTCGTTACTTTTGGTGCATCGCCACCTTCTTCAACTACTTTGAAAGCGATTTTACGGCAAATCTTAGCAATTGTTTTTTCTAAGGTACGAACACCTGCTTCGCGAGTATATTCAGAAATTACTTTTCTCAACACAGCATCAGATAATTTAACCTTGTAGTCTTCAAGGCCATTTTTCTTAATTTGCTTAGGAGTTAAGTAACGCTTAGCGATTTCTAGTTTCTCTTCTTCCATATAACTGGACAATTCAATGATTTCCATACGGTCTAACAATGGACCAGGAATATTGGATGCTACGTTAGCTGTAGTAATCCAGAATACTTCAGAGAAGTCGAACGGCACCTCGATGAAGTGATCGCTAAATGTACTATTTTGTTCAGGATCCAACACCTCTAACAACGCAGAGGATGGATCACCTTTATAGTCAGATGCGAGTTTATCAATTTCATCCAGTAAGAATACAGGGTTCTTAGTACCTACATTCTTAAGACCTTGAATCATGCGACCAGGCAATGCACCAATATACGTACGACGATGACCTCTGATTTCAGCTTCATCGCGGACACCACCCAAGGATGCACGGATAAACTTACGATTCATCGATTTAGCAATAGATGTGGCCAGGGATGTTTTACCAACCCCTGGTGGGCCCACTAAGCAAAGGATAGAACCACTATTTTTACCAGTTAACTTACGAACAGCTAAGAATTCAAGGATACGTTTTTTTACCTTTTCAAGGCCATAATGGTCAGCATCAAGCATCGCATGAGCTTCCTTGATGTCTAAGCGGTCTTCAGTTAATTCATTCCACGGTAACGCCAATACCCAATCTAGGTAATTGCGCAAAATTGTTGCTTCTGGCATCAATTGTGGCATGCGGCTATAACGAGAAATTTCTTTATCAATACGCGTATGTACATCTTCACTTAAGTTAAGCGCTTTCAATTTGACGCGTAATTCTTCTGCTTCTTCCTCTGGATCACCTTTGTCACCCAACTCATCGTGGATAACGCGAATTTTTTCGCGCAAGAAATATTCTTTTTGTGCTTTTTCCATGGATTGACGCACTTGGTTATTAATGGAGTTTTCCAAATCAGAGATTTGTAGCTCCATATTTAAGATGCCTACAATCATATTTAGACGACGAGCTACAGATAATTCCTCTAGTAACTCTTGGCGTTTTAAATTATTGATCGGCAACAAGAATGCAACTTGATCAGCTAATTCACATGGATCGCGCAATTCCATAACGCGCGTTACCCCTTCATCTGTAACAGATTTAGCTTCTTCTGCCCATTCACCGAATTTAGACTGTACAAGACGACGGTAAGCTTCTAGCTCTACATCGTCTTCGAACTCAGAGGCTACGCGTTCGTAGTCCCCTACATAGTACGGATCCATACTTGTAATATTCATTACGCGAATACGTGTAATGCCCTCTACAAGAACACGTACAATACCACCTGGTAAGCGTAACATTTGCTTGATTTTTACTAATGTACCCATTTGGGCTAAATCATGAACGGTCGGTGCATCAACAGCATCATCCTTTTGGGTCACAACTGCTAAAATGCGATCCTCGTTCATCGCGGCCTCTACCGCTTTAATGGATTTGTCTCGACCGATATCGAGGTGAATCACGATATTTGGGTATACAACCATGCCTCTAAGAGGTACGGTAGGGATCCCAATTTCGAGTAAATTCATACTTCCTCCAGGTATTTATATTATGAAAAGAAACTCATTCCTACACAGAAATGAGTTTCTTCGAATTACGATTTCAACTGGATGTCTTGGTCTGCCTCATTTTTGAGTATAGGTTCACCTGTGCTCAGCACGGATTCACGATTCACGATGCACTTAGTTACTTCCGGCATGGAAGGAACTTCGAACATAACGCGTTTCATCACCTTTTCAATGATAGCACGCAAACCACGAGCACCTGTTTTTCGCTGTAATGCTTCATCAGCGATTTCTTCTAATGCATCTTCAGTGAAAGTTAACTCTACACCATCAAGGGATAGAATTTTTTCATATTGTTTTGTTAATGCATTTTTAGGCTTTGTCAAAATTTGGATTAATGCATCTCTGTCCAATTGGTCTAATGTTACCATCACAGGTAAACGACCAATGAACTCAGGAATCAAACCAAACTTCAATAAATCTTCAGGTACAACATCTTTTAAGATAGCCGATACATTACGTTCTTCTTTACGTTGCACGTCTGCACCAAAACCAAGGGTTTTCTTGGCGGTACGCTTAGTAATAACCCGGTCCATACCATCAAATGCACCACCACAAATAAAGAGAATATTTGTCGTGTCAATTTGAAGCATTTCTTGATTTGGATGCTTTCTACCACCTTGAGGTGGAACAGAAGCAACGGTACCTTCTAAGATTTTAAGCAATGCTTGTTGTACACCTTCACCAGACACGTCACGTGTGATGGAAGGATTCTCAGACTTACGAGCAATCTTATCAATTTCATCGATATAGATAATGCCGCGCTCAGCCCGAGCTATATCATAATCTGCAGCTTGGATAATTTTGAGTAAGATATTTTCTACGTCTTCCCCTACATAACCAGCCTCAGTTAAGCTTGTAGCATCTGCAATAGCAAATGGCACTTCTAGCATTTTCGCTAAGGTTTGAGCCAATAGTGTTTTACCACTACCAGTAGGACCAATGAACAATACATTAGCCTTTTGTAATTCTACATCATCTACTACATTATCTGTTTGTAAGCGTTTGTAGTGATTATATACAGCCACAGCTAAAGAGATTTTAGCATCATCTTGACCAATAACATATTCGTCAAGATGAGCCTTAATATCTCTCGGCGTTGGCAATTCTTTTAAGTTGAAGTCATCCGTTTCAACAGCACCCAACTCATCAGCAATGATACGTTCACATACTTCAACGCATTCATCACAAATATACACGTTAGGACCCGCCACTAATTTGCGGACTTCTTCGCTTGTGCGTCCACAAAAACTGCAGCGCATAGTGTCTTTATCTTTTGCCAAGGGGCGCCTCCATTACTTGCCTTCTACAGGTTCTCTAGTGAGCACCTCATCGATTAAGCCGTATTCAACGGCATCCTGAGCACTCATGAAGTTATCGCGATCTGTATCGCGAGCTACTACTTCAATATCTTGTCCACTGCGAGAAGCTAAGATACCATTTAATTCTTCACGCATGCGAAGAATCTCACGGGCATGGATTTCAATTTCAGATGCTTGCCCTTGTACACCACCTAATGGTTGGTGAATCATAACGCGTGCATGAGGTAACGCATAACGTTTGCCTTTAGTACCTGCTGTTAAAAGCACAGCACCCATGCTCGCCGCAGAGCCTACACAAATGGTAGACACATCTGGTTTGATATATTGCATCGTATCATAAATAGCCATACCGGCAGTTACAACACCGCCGGGGCTATTAATGTACAAATGGATATCCTTGTCAGGATCCTCTGCTTCTAGGAATAGCATTTGCGCAATAACCGCATTAGCCACATTATCATCGATAGGACCACCGAGGAAGATAATGCGATCCTTTAATAAGCGAGAGTAAATATCATAGGAACGCTCACCGCGTTCACTTTGTTCAACTACGATTGGTACATACATATATTCACCTTTTCATGTACCTAGTTGAGCAAACTATTATTCAGCTGCTTCAGCGCCTTTTGCATTATCAATAATGAATCGAGCTGCTTTTTTGCGAGCTACAGAGCCTGCCAACATAGCTACACGACCTTCTTTTGCAATAATATCCCAAACTTCTTTAGGATCTGCCCCAAAGTTTTGAGCCATAATGAAGATTTCACGATTCATGTCGTCAGGAGTTACGTCGATACCTTCAGCAGTTGCGATAGCATCTAATACTAAATCAGCGCGTACGTTTTCAGCTGCGGAGTCTTTGTATTCAGAACGTAAATCTTCGATAGTTTTGTTGGAGAATTTTAAGTAGTCATCAAGTTTCAAGCCACGACCTTCCATATTCATAGCCAATTCTTGAATCATTTGGTCTACACGATCTTCGATCATTACTTCTGGGATTTCAACAGTAGCGTTTTTAACAGCTGTTTGAATCAAGTCAGCATTGTAAGTATCGATTGCGCGACGGGAAGCTTCTTCTTCCATTTTAGCGCGAAGATCTTTTTTCAATTCTTCAATAGTTTCGTAAGAGCTTGCTTCTTTTGCGAACTCGTCGTTCAATTCAGGCAATTCTTTACGTTTAATGTCATGGATGTGAGTTTTGAATTCTGCTTCTTTACCAGCAAGTTCTGCTACGAAGTAGTCTTCAGGGAATGTTACTTTTACAGTTACATCATCGCCAGCTTTAGCACCGATCAATTGATCTTCAAAGCCAGGAATGAAGCTACCAGAACCGATTTGTAATGGGTAGGATTTACCTTCACCACCATCGAATGGTTTACCGTCAACGGAACCAGCGAAGTCGATTACTGCAAAGTCGTCTTTTTGAATTGTAGCGCCTTCTTCAGCAACAACCATTTTTGCTTGTTGTTCACGGATGTTGTTCAATTGTTCTTCGATTTGTTCATCAGTTACTGTAGCATCTTGTTTTTCAGCTTCTAAGCCTTTGTAATCGCCAAGTTTAACTTCAGGGCGTTTAGTTACAGTAGCTTTAAAGATTAAATCTTTACCTTCTTCGAATTGTTCGCGTTCGATTTCTGGTTCAGATACAGGAACGATATCATTTTCACGAAGAGCAGCAGTGTAGTTTTGGCTAGCCAATACTTCGAATGCTTCTTCCATGATAGCTTCTTTGCCGAAGTTCATTTCCAAAATACGGCGAGGTGCATGGCCTTTACGGAAGCCAGGAATGTTTACTTGACCTGCAATGCGTTTTACAGCTTGTTTAATGCCTTTGTCCACTTCAGCTGCAGGTACTTCAATAGTTAACGTTACTACGTGTTGATCAACAGGATTTACAGTTGCTTTCATTTAAAATATGTCCTCCTCGAAGGGCAATACGCCCAAATTTCTGTAGTATATTATGCACTCCTAATAATAACATAAATGCAAGGTCAATGCAATTCTTCTCAATTTACACTAAAAGACCACCCCAAAACGGGTGGTCTTTATACGTTTTACATAATTATGCTAATTAGTTATCTTTAGCGATCAATTTGATGATGTCCCGACGAGATAAGATACCGACTAAATGGTAATCTTTATCTACAACAGGAACATTTTTCAAATGTTGGTCTAACATAACAGATACAATTTCTTCTACCTCTTTATCTGGTGTAGTCGTAATTACTTCATCAGTCATCAACTCATGAACATGAGATGCCAACAATTTTTTGAACTTTGCATTGTATTCGCCAATGCCATTGTAATAGATACTAGCGCCTAAAACATTTACGTAATGAGGTACATGAGGGCGCACTTTTTTATAAAGTAAATCACCTTCAGAAATAATACCTAATAATTTATTATTGTCATCCACTACGGATACAGCAGTTAAATTGTACTTAACTAATAAATCAGCTACATCAGAAATTGGTGCATCTTTACCAACAGTAACAGGGTATTTATTCATTACTTCTTGAATTTTCATAGTGAATTCCTCCTCACCAAATATATATGGCCTTATTATACTATTCGACATAGCATAATAAAACTCCTTTTTTTGTGAACTGATTATATAAATAATTTATAAGTCTATCCCTAGTGTATAAGTTATAGTAACTATTATCCACTAAACGACTAGAATCAAATTAATATACTATTAAACTCACCAATGATATGGTTCATTTCGATTAATTTTTGACGCTCGATATATTTGCTCCACCAATAGTAATCGCACCATTTGGTGAGTAAAGGTCATAGGGCTAAAGGATAATTTATAATTTACAGACTGGCGCAATGCTTCACTAACACCAAAAGCTCCGCCAATGATAAAAGCCATATCGCTAACGCCATCAACCTCTAGCTTTGCTACAGTCTTAGCTAAATCTTCGGAAGACATCGTTTTACCGTACACATCAAGTAAAACCGTATAGGCATTTTTAGGAACTACTTTTAATAATCGTTCCCCCTCATCATCTACTACTTGCTTACGATCCGCATCACTTGGTTTATCTCCAATTTTACTTTCATTTAGTTCTGTAATCGTAATGCCCCCGTATGGTCGCATTCGTTTTACAAACTCCGCAACGCCATCACGCAAATAAGCATCTTTTAGCTTGCCAATACAAACTACATAAAATCTCATATTTTACCTCTTTACGGATTTCATAGATACAATTTCATTAGGTTGTCCATGTTGCAACTTCATTTCAGGTCCAATGCGAACACCACCATCAACAAGCATTTTTCCAATCGTTTGGGTAACAAGGACCGCGTTATTATTATTCTCAGAACGGTGGGCCAAAATAACTTGCATAAAGTCAGGTCGATTCATCATGAGCAACGCTTGTGCGGCCATCTCATTACTTAGATGTCCTTCATCACTAGCGACCCGTTGTTTCAAAAACGGTTGATATGGACCAAAGCGCAGCATATGAGGGTCATAGTTAGCTTCCAACACTAACAAGGTCGTATCATCCATGCGGCGCAAGATACTATCGGAAATCACACCTGTATCGGTAACAACAGTAGTCTTATCTTTTCCTGCAAATACATTGATTCCAATAGGGTCTGCCGCATCATGACTCACTGCAAAGGGTTCTACAATGAGATTCCCCAATGTTAAACTACCTTTCGTCAGTTCAATTAATTGGTTCTTTGGTACGATTAACTTATTTTGAATCTCACGCCACGTTCCTTGCTTTGTATACACAGGAATATCAAAACGTTTCAACAGTTGCTGTAGCCCAGCTATATGATCACTATGTTCATGACTGATAAATATCCCCTCTACCTGTGCCATATCGATATGCAATTCTTTTAACCCATTGACGATTCGTCGACAACTAATGCCTACATCGTGCAATATGACGGAGTTCCCTTTTTTTATTACTGTACAATTGCCCTTGCTACCACTAGCAATGACATGGACCTCCAACGGTGAGGATTCACTCATCAAAACACTCCATATACTTAATCATAATTCTTTACATATTCTTGTGAAAGTCAGTGACTTACTTATTCGATATAACTATTGTATTAAGTTATATAACCGTAAACTATCATTACTTGCTTTCAGATAAGTCAGACAAACGCTCTACAAAATAAGCCATATTAGATTCGATATCTGGACCTCTACGGAACATATCGCCTCCAACGAGGAACATTGTATCATTGCCATATAACTTAACTAGTTCATTAAGACGAGCATCGGTTACACCACCACCTGGAGCTGGGCAAGCCGCTTTCATCAATGCCATAGGTTGTTTAATATAATTCGAAATTCTCTTGCATTGCTCCTCTGTGAAAGTAAAACGTCCACCATAAGAAACAAAGATAGGCATATCGGCTCCAAAGATACGAGGTAACAAGCCTAGTTGTAGATAATCTGCCACACCAGACGTACCAGGGCTTACAAAGCCACCAGAGTAAGCTGGATGATGAATGATTGGTAGCCCCAGTTTCTCATCGGTAGCCAGTTTATGAAGCCACCCAAAACCTACAAGACCTGACGCCACCATGAGGGCCGTAGCACCAGCCTCTTTAGCAAAATAAGCACGCTCAATTACATCTGTACCATCGCCAGATACATTGGCTGCATATAAAGTATGTGTACCATGAGCAGCATTCATTTCCTGCACCATAGCAGCACATCGTTTTACTCGATCTTTATATTGAGAAAAAGACTGATTGGAGATGCCGTGGTCATCCTTAATCACATCTGCCCCACCGCGTGTATAAGCACCACACATACGAGCTAACTCTTCATTAGGTGTTCCCATAGGTTTTACAACAGCTTGAATCATAGGTCGTGCCTTTGTATGGACTAAGTCACGAATACCTTGCAAACCAAACTGAGGTCCGTTAAACACATCATAAAGAGTTTGACATAATTCTACATCTACCACCCAGATATGAGGTTGTAAGGACGAGTTTCCAAAGACAACATTCAAAAATTGTGTCGCTTCTAACGCTGTAGTATCTACAAGATACGAAATACGAGCTACATAGTAACGAGATACATCAATTACAGCATTTGGCATAATGCCAACATTGGCATATGCAGAACCTTGCACCATAGGCTCAAGAGATTCTAATCGACCAGTGATGGTCTCTTTAATATATAGGTCAGTAACAAACTCATAAGGGAATTCTATGGTCTGTTCTACTTGAACGGCCCAAGCAATGGCTTTTGCTTCTTCATATGAACTTGCTTCTATTCGATACGTAACTATAAATCGCTCGTCTTTCATAATGCTTCTCCTTTGCAATAATATTATTTAATTATATACCAAAGTAGTACACGATTCCATACAAAAAAGGACTCACTCTAAATCTAGAGTGAGCCCTTTTAAAATCGAAAACATGTATATAGATGTTTTACCTATACAAACAAGGTTTCTATTGTGAAAGACAATACATGTAATCGTATGAGAATAAACTCGTCTAACTATATATTATTGATAGAAATGTTTAGGGTAGCCTTTGAATCGTGTGAAGTGACGGTATTTACGTGTTGCACGATTAGGTTCGTTAACAGTTTTGTAACCAAAGCCGTTGAATACAACGTTTAGAAGAACGGCAATGATACTACCAGCTGTGATACCAGATTTCAAAAGAATTTGAGCCCAATCTGGGAAATGAGCGTAGAAGTTAGGCGCAGCTAGAGGAATCATGGATACACCAATACTGATTGCTACTAACATCAAATTGTAGTTACCATCAAAGCTAACTTTACCAAGGGAACGGATACCGCTGGCAATAATCATACCAAACATTGCGATACCTGCACCGCCTAAAACGGCATTTGGGATACAAGCTACGATAGCAGCTAATTTAGGGAAAAGACCTAATAAAATAAGAATAACACCAGATGCTGCTACAACGAAGCGGCTCTTAACACGTGTTACAGCGATAAGACCAACGTTTTGAGCGAACGCTGTGTAAGGGAAGCTGTTAAGAATACCACCGATAAGAGTAGATAAGCCATCAGCACGAAGTACTGCAGCCAACTCTTTTTGACCGATAGGTTTATCAACGATTTCGCCTACTGCGATACTGTCACCAGTTGTTTCAACCATAACTACGAGCATTACAATGATCATAGAAATGATAGAAGCAAAGTCAAAGGTTGGAAGACCAAAGTAGAACGGTGTTACAATGGATACCCATTGAGAACGACCTACTTCGGAGAAGTCAGTAACACCACAAAGCATAGCAAGGGCTGTACCAAGGATAAGACCTACTAAGATTGCTAGATTACCAATAAATCCTTTACCAAATCGATAGGTTATAATAACAATAACAAATGTAGCTACACCAAGAGCAATGTTAAGCGGATCACCAAAGTGTGGACTGCCTGCACCGCCGCCCATCCATTTAACTGCTACTGGCATCAAGTTGATACCAATAATAGTAATGATAGTGCCTGTTACTACAGGTGGGAATAGACGAATCAAACGACTAAAGAATGGAGCCACAAGGAATGTAAAGATACCGGCTACGATAATCGCACCGTAGATAGTTGTAATATCATGCTGCTGACCAATCATAATCATTGGACCTACAGAAGCAAATGTTACACCTTGAATAAGAGGAATACGACCACCGATAGGACCAAAGCCTAATGTTTGAATCAATGTAGCAACACCACATGTGAACAAGTCGGCCGTAATCAAACGAATTAAGTCTTCAATAGGTAAGTTCATCGCTTGTGCGATGATGATTGGTACCGCTACTGCACCTGCATACATAGCTAGTACGTGCTGTAAGCCATAAGCAAATAATTGCGGGATTGGCAGCATACCATCTACATGGTCGACGCCAGATATAGCTTTACTCATAAGAATCACCTCATATCTTACGTTTTAGTTACTAGTAAAATAATATAGTCATACTATCGTACATGATAGAGTTTAGAGAAATCTCATCGACTTCACGTGAGAACCTTGATAGCTAGGGGCCTAAGGCCCCTACCCATTAAGCAAATATTCTATTTTTTATAACCGGTATGTTGAATTGGCAAAGATCTACGTGGTTCTCCGTCAATACGACGATACGCATTTGCAATAGCTGGTGCAATTGGAATACTGGAAATTTCACCAATACCTTTAGCGCCGTATGCATATTGTTCTGGTGTCCCCTTTTCAATCAAATTTACATGAATTGGTGGACATTGTGTCGCTCTAAGAAGACCTAGAGTACCATATTTAGCTGTTACATAGCCATCTTTATAAGGGAAGTCTTCTGTTACAGCAAAGCCCATACCCATGATAGCGCCGCCTTCAGCTTGACCAGCACAGGATTGTGGGTTAACTACGCGACCTACGTCGTATGCTACATGTAAATCAGCAATTTTATTATCTTCACCAATTGTTGCTACACAAGCACCGTAACCATAGGCAACGTGGTTTTTTGGATGTGGTTTATCAGAGTTGAATGGATCTGTTTCACCAAGGAACTCTTCATAAATTTCTACGCCATTCAGTTCTTCTAATGTCTTAGTTTCTAACATTTCTTTCAAGCGAAGACTTGCTTTGCGAGTTGCTTCACCAGTGAATACTGTTTGACGAGATGCAGTAGTTGTACCAGAGTCTGGTGTACGTACTGTATCAGGGCGTTCTACAAATACTTTGTCAGCTGTCAAACCAGTTGTTTCACAAAGAACTTGGGTAGCCATAGTAGCCATACCTTGACCGATACAAGCTGCGCCAGTACGGATGCGAACTTTACCGTCACGTACTTCTAAGATAATGCGGCCAGTATCAGGTAAACCTACACCGATACCACTGTTTTTCAAACATACTGCAAGACCTGTACGGTCAGATGCATAGTATGCATCTTTTACTGCTTCCAAACATTCTGCTAATGCAGTTTCTTCGGAGCAAATTTGGCCATTTGGTAAGGAGTCACCAGGGCGAACAACGTTTTTATAACGGAACTCCCAAGGATCCATACCTACCAATGCAGCTAATTCATCAATATTTTGTTCTTGACCAAAGATAGTTTGTGTTACGCCGAACCCGCGGAACGCACCACCAGGAACAGTATTTGTGTAAACACAAACGCCATCAAAGGCAAAGTTATCAAATTTGTAAGGACCACAAGAGTGTGTACCTGCACGTTGAAGTACAGGACCACCTAAGGATGCATATGCACCACAGTTAGATACGATGTTTACCTTACTTGCTACCAAGTTACCTTCTGCGTCACAAGCAGTAGTAATATCCATTTCCATCGCATGGCGTTTAGGGTGAATATTAAGACTTTCTTGACGAGAGAATAGAACCTTAGTTGGTTTACCTGTGAGCCAAGCTACAAGAGAAGCATGATGCTGTACACTCATGTCCTCTTTACCACCAAAGCCGCCACCTACGAGCATGCTATGAACTTTTACAGATTCTTCAGGGATGCCAAGCATACGAGATACTTCGTGGCGATCATCGTAAACGTTTTGGCTACCGGAATGTAAATGAATTACATCGCCTTCACGATATGCTACAGCACATTCAGGCTCCATGAATGCATGGTCTGTTTGAGGTGTGGAATAGTGATTTGTTACTACAAATGCAGCCTCTGCAATAGCCTTATCTACATCGCCACGAGATAATGTTTGACGAGACAATACATTTCCATTTGGATGTAACTGAGGTGCATCTGGTTTCAATGCTTCTAATGGATCTACTACAGGCTCTAACTCAGTATAATCAACTTCAACGAGAGCAAGAACTTCGTCTAAGTATTTTTTCTCAGTTGTCGCTACTAGTGCAATAGCATCACCAACATAACGGGTGATATCGCCTTCTGCAATGAGCACATCCCAGTCTGGTACCAAGTGACCAGTCTTATTGAATGGAACATCTTTAGCGGTCAAAGCTGTTACACAAGCCGGATGTTCAAGCGCTTTAGAAACATCAATGCGATCGACTCTAGCACGAGGATATTTAGAACGCAATGCTTTAGCGTAAATCATACCTTCCATATGAATATCGTCAGCATATTGGCCAGTGCCTAATGCTTTTTCCTCTACGTCAACGCGATGTAAAGGAGCACCTACAGCAGCATTATTATCTTTTTCAGGAACTGGTAAGTTCTCACGAATCATTTTTGCTGCTAGCATAATGCCTTCTTCGATTTTTACATAGCCTGTACAACGACAAATATTACCTAAAATAGCTTTTTTAACATCATCAGCTGTAGGGTTATTATTTTCGTCAATCAACGCTTTTGCACTAATAATCATACCAGGGATACAGAAGCCACATTGCACTGCTCCGCATTCACCAAAAGCATAAGTGTATACTGCTTTTTCCCGCTCAGTTAGGCCCTCAATCGTTACAACTGATTTACCATCCAATTGGGATAATTTGCTTACACAAGCTTTAGCTTTTTTTCCGTCTATAATTACTGTACACGTACCACAAGCACCCGCACTGCAACCTTCTTTAGTGCCAGTTAATTTCAAATCAGCTCGCAAGAAATCAATTAAACGCTGATCCTCTTGAACCTCATGTTGGGTGCCATTCACTTGAAAGCGGTACATATATAGCCCTCCTTTCATTAAGGAATACATTCACCAAGATATGATTCTGTTAAGGATCCATCTTGTACCACATGGTGACCTCTAAGGATTACATCGCGAACCTTACCAGTTACGGATATTCCCTCATAAGGTATATAGTCAGCCTTTGTATGGGCAGACTCTTTTGAAAGAACGTGTTCTACGCTCTTATCAACAATTGTAATATCCCCATCGCTACCTACAGCTAATGTCCCTTTCTTAGGATACATGCCATATAGTTTCGCGGGATTTTCACTAACTAGTTTCATAAAATCTACGGCACTCATATTGCATTGGTTTACCAATACATCATAAGCGACGATACCCCGCTCCTCAGCGCCTGGAATGCCGCCTGGAATACGGGTAAAGTCATGACGACTTTTTAGTTTTTGACTCTCAAAATTGAAGCTACAGTGATCGGAGCCAATAGTTTGGAATGTTCCATTTACTAAGGCTTCCTTTAATGTCATTTGATCTACTTTAGTTCTAAGAGGTGGACTCATCACATATTTAGCGCCTTCATAATTAGGCAAGCTATATCGTGATTCATCAAGTACCAAATATTGTGGACATGTTTCACAAGTCACAGTATGACCTAATGCGCGTTCTCTAAGGATTTCTTCTACCCCTTCTTTAGAACTTACATGCACAACATGTACTGGATACTCTAGAGAAGCGCCGATTGTACTAAATCGTTTAATTGATTCGGATTCAATCATAGCTGGTCTCGTAAGTGGATGATTACTTATATCTAATTCACCGCGCTTACGCTTATCAGCTACAAGTGCATCGATGAGATCACCATTTTCACAGTGAGCTCCTACAAGTGCGCCTGTTGGTTTAATAGCTTCAATAGCGTCATAAATCTCACGGTCCGTTAAACGGAAGCCATAAGCTAAATATACCTTAAAGGATGATACACCAGCTTCAACCACTTTTGGGATTTCACTGGCCACAGTATCATTCATTTCTACAAGTTCCATATGGAATTTGTAGTCACAGGAGCAATGCCCTGCGGCACGCTCCTTATGAACCTCTAAGCCTTTACAAAGGGAGCCTTCCTCAGGAGAAGCAAAATTGATAATTGAAGTAGTCCCGCCAAGGATAGCAGCCTTTGTGCCACTATCAAAATCATCCGCAGTAGATGCTAAAGCATTAGTCATTTGGAAGTGTGTATGAGGATCTATAAATCCTGGGAATACATAGCAACCTTTTGCATCAATTACTTTAGCTCCTTCTGGAACAGGAACGTGTTCATCGATGGCGACAATTTTGTCGCCATCAATTAATAAATCTCCGGTAAGGATTCGATCAGTTAAGACCAATTCCCCTTGTTGTATGATAATCATGATACATAGTACACATGCTCTTTACAGAAGGCATGTACAACTCCTTTCAATTCTTCAGGTAATGCATCAATGTCACATACGGCTTCTTCACCTTTGAAGCGGTAACCACAGCTAGTGCCTGTGATGTAGAAACCATCATTTGTACTATCTGCTAAAGCTTCAGCATTGTGGAAGAATGTAATGCGATCCTTGTATGGTTGACAAGGTTCTACGCAATGACATGCACAGTTACCACACTCATTACAGCTTTGATCTACATGGACGATCAATTTAGCATCATTTACAGTAACGACTTCATTACATCTATTAGGACATACGCGAACGCAAGAACCACACACTACGCGGCAGTGGTAGTCAGAGCTACGTGTACCAGGGAAGGATGGCATTGCTTCACGTTTTTTCTTCATTGCATCGCTTTTTTTGAATAATTTATTTTCAGCGATGTCTTTAGCAAGTTCTGCGATAAGTTCTTTATGAACTTTTAATGCAGCGTTGTAATCAGTAGATTCAACTTCATCTGCCAAAGCTTTGAAAGTATTGTAACCTTCACCTTGTAGAAGAATTGTACATACTGTTACAGGCCAGATACCACAATCAAAGATAGCTTTGATATTTTGTTTTACAGCACCACCGCTATAAGACATTGGTAAACGTTCACCGAATTGAGCACTTAAAAGCTCAGCTACACCAATTGTTACAGGTAACAAGGATTTACCAGACATGTACATTTGCTCGCCTGGCAATTCATTGTTATGAATTTGTACAGGGAATGTATTTGTCAATTTAACGCCAAAGATCTTGTTGTGTTTTTCACCAAGAGCGATAAGACGTTCTAACATTGGAACAGCTTTATCGAATTGAAGGTCAACTTCGAATTGATGATCTTCAAAGTCAATGTATTCAAAGCCAGCATTATCTAACAACTCTCTAATGCGTTTTGGACCTAACAATGTAGGGTTGCATTTCAAGTATAAGTGAAGGCCTTTTTCACTGATAAGGTAAGAACAAATGGATTCGATTTCTTCAGCTGGGCAACCGTGCATTGTGGACAATGTGATTGCTTGGCAAAGATCATCGCTAATGGAGTTGATGAAATCAGCATCGATATGTTCAAATTCATCTACATGGTCAAGACACCATTGTTTGCATTCATCCCACATAGGAGATTGAGATGCGCTGCGCATCGTATTGATGAATTTATCAACCATTGGACTCTTAATGCCAGCCAAGTTGTACCCAACACTCATAATGAACAAGAAGCCATCTGGATCGCCTAAGCCTAATTCTTTAGAGATTAATTTTAACGCGAACCAAGCTTTGATGTATTCATCAGCAGCTTTATCACAGCTATATTCAGAAGACCACTCTACGTTGTATGCTTCGTCTACAGAGTAGATACAAGGTCTAGGAACACCTAATTCTTCACCGTACATAATTTGTACAGTTTTTAATTCGATGCAACGAGCACCAGCTACATAAGATGCCACAATATTTTGTGCTAACTGTGTATTAGGGCCAGCTGCAGGACCTACAGGATTTTCAATGGATTTACCAAAGATAGATAAGCGTTGATCATGATTAGTACGATGAATTTTATTTACATTGTAAATACGATTGTACATCTTGTACTCAGTCATAATGTGGTTCATCAAATTTCCGAAACTTACCGGATACATAATGTCACTCATAATGTCACACTCCTTTAAAGCACTTGCGTTATGGGTTTAGTCGTTTCCATAAACCTTTAGATGTTGATAAAACTTCGTTCATCACTTCAGCTTTGTCGATGCCTTGTAACTTACGATCGATCATACGTGGTACACCATCGCTAATAGTTGTTACCACATACATACCATTAGCACCGAATAATAAGTGACCATTGATGTTATTTTCATCAAGTGGTGTTGGTGCTGCGTAATCAAGAACGATTACGTCAGCTGCGGCACCTTTTTTAAGGATGCCAACTGTAGTATCGAAGAATTCATTCGCCATTTTACGGTTGTTTTCAAATAGCATATGAGGAACTTCGCCCCAGCCTACATATGGTTTATGTTGCTCATGTTTTACAAGGCAGTTTGCTACTTTGTAAGATTCGAGCATGTCATTTGTGTAACCATCTGTACCTAGACCAACTGTGATACCTGCACCTAATAGTTTCAAAATATCTGTTGTGCCTACTGCATTACCCATGTTACTTTCTGGGTTGTGTACAACCTTAGCTTGAGATTCTTTCAATAATTCTACATCTTGGTCTGTTACGTGTACGCAGTGACCTGCAATACTCTTAGGACCTAAAATGCCAGTCTCTACAAGGCGTCTAACAGGTGTCATGCCATATTTTTCTTTACTATCTGCCACATCTTCAGGGCCTTCTGCAACATGAACATGATAACCTAATTTATCTTCATTGTGAGCCTTAACATAATCTAATGTTTCCGGGCTTAGCGTAAAGGATGCATGTAAGCCCATCATAGCAGCAAGTCTTGATGGATCTTGTTTTGCTTCTTTACCAAAGCGTACGTTTTCCGCAACAGCAGCTTTCATTTGATCTACGCCGTTGCGGTCAGATACTTCGTAGCATAAACAAGAACGAACGCCGAACTGTTTAGCTACATCAGCAATAACAGATAAGCTGTTATGAACTTCACCATAAGAAGCATGGTGGTCAAAAATAGTAGTTACACCATTTTCGATACAGCCTAAATACGTAAGTAATGCGCTTGCTTTTACATCAGGAGCCGTCAATTTATTATCTAAGTAGAACCAAAGTCCTTCCAAGATTTCACCGAAGTTAGTCGGTGCTGGACCTGGCAACGATAAACCTCGTGCAAGAGCGGAGTAAATATGATGATGTGCATTGATAAAACCAGGCATAATCAAGCCGCCATGAGCGTCAATGATTTCTGCATTTGCATAAGTTTTACATAACTCATCATATGTACCAACATCAACAATTTGAGTCCCGTCGATAGCAACAGCACCATCATAAATGATAGGTCTATCCGCATCGCGAGTAATAACAGTACCTTTCCCTAAAATAATCATGTGGGCACCTCCTCAACAAAAAGTTGAAATGCATACTTATAAATATATATATATTATTATAATACGATACGTGTACCTGTTTTTCCTGCTATACCATCTTTAGATTTTTCTAATAATGTGATAATCGCAACACGGTCTTTTTTAGATGCAGCAAATGCAACAGCTGCTTCTACTTTAGGTTTCATAGAACCTTCGCCAAATTCACCTGCTTCGATATATTCTTTAGCTTTTTCAACAGAAATTTCATCTAACCATTGTTCTTTTTCTGTACCAAAGTTAATGGCAACTTTTTCAACAGCAGTTAAGATAACGAGGACATCTGCATCAATTTCTTGTGCCAATAAGCTACTAGTCCAATCTTTGTCGATAACGGCTGCTGCACCATGAAGTTCATTACCTTCTCTAGTTACAGGGATACCGCCGCCACCACAAGCAACGATCAGTTGTTTACCAACTAAACCTTTAATAGCTTCTAACTCGATGATTTCTTTAGGTGCAGGAGATGCTACCACGCGGCGATAGCCACGACCAGAATCTTCTTTAACAACGTAATCATAGTTCTTTTCTGCGTATTCAGCTTCTTCCTTAGTCATGAAGTGACCAATTGGTTTTGTAGGATTTTTGAAAGCTGGGTCATTTTTATCAACAAGTACTTGCGTAACCATTGTCATAGTTGGCAAGTGTTCAATACCACGATTTAACAACTCTTCGTGAAGAGCATTTTGTAAGTCATAACCGATATAAGCTTGGCTCATTGCCACACATACGGATAGTGGAGTGTTTGGTTGGCCTTCTTTTTCACGAGTCAACGCTGCCATCGCATTGTTGATCATACCAATTTGTGGGCCATTACCATGTGTTACAACTACGTCGCAATCAGCTTCAACTAAGTCAACGATAGTTTTTGCTGTGCTTTTTACAGCAATTTTTTGTTCTGGAAGGGAATTACCTAACGCATTCCCGCCTAACGCTACTACAACTCTTTTTCTCATGTTATTCCTCATAACAAATTACAAACAATTAAGAATAAAAAGGAGCCATCAACACGGATGGCCCCTAAACTTTACTTTACGGTTGAACGCGGTCAGTTCCCTTCCGTTCTAATTCTTTTAAAGTTTCTACAGGATTTTTGAATTTACTTAAGAAGATCATAGCTGCAATAACATATGGTTTGTAGCTTGCTTCTTTGTAAAGAGGTACGCGGTAGCGATCGAATACTGTTGCGTCTACTTCGCCTTCTTCACAACTTACACCTGTAATATCTGCTGGCAAGCAATGTAAGTAAAGAGCTTTGCCGTCTTTAGTGAGACTCATCATCTCTTCAGTACAAGCCCAATCTTTATGTTTACCATTTTCTTCAAGAAGAACTTTTTCTAATGCTTTAATGCCTTCATGGTCGTTGTCGCCATACAATTTAGTACGTTTTTCCATAGCGCCGAATGGTGCCCAGCTCTTAGGATATACGATATCAGCATCTTTGAAAGCATCTTTCATGTCGTTAGTTTTACGGAAGGAGCCGCCACAAGCCTCAGCTTGTTTTTTAGCGATTTCTTCAACTTCTGGCATTACTTCATAGCCTTCTGGATGAGCTAATACAACTTCCATGCCAAGACGAGTGAACAAACCGATAGCACCTTGAGGTACGGATAAAGGTTTACCATAAGATGGGGAGTATGCCCAAGTCATAGCAAGTTTTTTACCTTTAAGATTTTCAACACCGCCGAACTCTTTAATAATATGAGCTGCGTCAGCCATGATTTGTGTAGGATGGTCGATATCACATTGTAAGTTTACAAGTGTAGGACGTTGTTCTAATACACCATCTTCATGACCTTCTTTAACTGCATCGGATACTTCATGCATGTAAGCATTACCTTTACCAATGTACATGTCATCGCGAATACCGATAACGTCAGCCATGAAGGAGATCATGTTAGCTGTTTCACGAACTGTTTCGCCGTGAGCGATTTGGGATTTACCTTCATCTAAGTCTTGAACTTCTAAACCTAAAAGGTTACAAGCGGAAGCAAAGGAGAAGCGAGTTCTTGTGGAATTATCGCGGAATAAAGAAATGCCAAGGCCGCTGTCAAATACTTTAGTGGAGATATTGCGTTCTCTAAGAGCACGTAATGCATCAGCTACAGCCCAAACACCTTGTAATTCGTCATCAGATTTTTCCCATGTTAAGAAGAAATCTTCACCGTACATTTTGCTAACGTCTAAGTTTTGTAAAGTTTCAATACTTTTATTGAAGTCTGTCATCTGTAAGTCCTCTCTTTCAATTCCCTAAAGGGCTACTTAGAATCTAACTTTATATGGTACCTCATCAAATGGTAAGGTACCATATGAAATCCTTAATAATTAACTATTTTCTAGTTATATCCGTTTAAAATAGATCTAATTCAATTAATGTGTGATATTAGTCTTTGCAGTATACGGATGGTAATAATGCATATACAGCTGCACATGTAACAAGGTCTTGTTTCCATGTGATTTCGTTAGGAGCATGTGCTTGAGCTTCTGCGCCAGGACCGAAGCCGATGCAAGGGATGCCGTTACGACCCATGATGGATACACCGTTAGTGGAGAATGTCCATTTATCAGTCAATGGGCGAGCTTTACGCATTTCAACTGTGTCTTCTGCACCGATACGTTCGTTGCCATACAAGCTAGTGTATGCTTCTTCCAAAGCTTCTGTTACTTTGTGATCTTTAGGAATTACCCAAGTTGGGAAGTAACATTCGATTGGATAAGTTAAACCAGTCCAGGATGGACGAGCATATTCGTACATGGATACTTTTGCACCATATTTTTGAACATGTGGTAATGCTTCGATTTCTGCCAAGCAGGATTGCCATGTTTCACCAGCAGTCATACGACGGTCCAAGGAAACGGCGCAGGAGTCAGCTACTGCACAACGGCTTGGGGAAGTGTAGAAGATTTGGGAAGTAGTTACAGTACCGCGACCTAAGAAGCGAGCTTCTTCGTAGTGGTCAGGGTTGAATTTAGGGTCTAGCATTTTTACAAGACCTTTAATTGCTGTACTTTCATCAGCAGAGTTAGCATTCAAGTCACGGATGTCTTGAAGAATGTCTGCCATTTTGTAGATAGCGTTGTCACCGCGTTCTGGAGCAGAACCGTGGCAAGATACGCCTTGTACGTCTACGCGGATTTCCATACGACCACGTTGACCACGGTAGATACCGCCGTCAGTTGGCTCAGTGGATACTACGAATTCAGGACGAATATTGCGTTCTTTAATCATGTATTCCCAGCAAAGACCATCGCAGTCTTCTTCTTGAACTGTACCTACAACAAGTACGCGATATTTATCGTTAAGAAGGCCTAAATCTTTCATGATTTTAGCGCCGTATACAGCGGATACGATACCACCTAATTGGTCAGATACACCACGACCACCGATTTGTGTTTCATCTTCGAAACCTTCATATGGATCGAAGTTCCAGTTGTCACGGTTACCGATACCTACAGTATCAATATGAGCATCGAAAGCGATAAGAGTTTTACCAGAACCCATGTAACCAAGAATGTTACCCATTGGGTCTACTTCAACTTCGTCGAAGCCAAGGTCTTTCATTTCTTTTTCAATGCGTTGAACGTGCTCTTTTTCTTCAGAACTTTCACCAGGGAAAGCTACGATTTCACGTAAAAATTTTGTCATCGCTGGGCCATAAGTTGCCGCTGCTTGTTTAATTGCTTGTAAATCCATAATTAATGCCTCCTAACGATCTTCACCGTACCACATAATGTTTTTATATCTTTCAGGGTCTGTATCACCTTCAGTGGAGAAACAGAGAACCTTTGAAGACGCATCTAATTCTAACTCTTTGCGTAAGTCTTCATATTCTGGCATTGTCATAAGTGCCATTACAAGACCTAATGGAACCGCACCAGACTCACCAGTTGTAATTGGAGTATCGCCTTTAATTGGTGCACCACCAACGCGCATACCTAAACGTGCTACCCAGTCTGGAGCAGATACGAATACGTCTGCGTGGTTTCTTAAGATATCCCAAGAAACTGTATTTGGTTCGCCACATGCTAAGCCTGCCATGATTGTTTCAAGATCGCCTTCTACAATGCGAGGTTCCCCATCATCAGCTACAGCGCCTTTGTATAAGCAAGCTGCTGCTTCTGCTTCAACAACAACCAATTTAGGTTTTTTAGCTGCATTGCTATATAAGTTAGTGAAGTAACCTACTACGGAACCAGCAAGAGAACCTACACCAGCTTGTACGAATACATGAGTTGGAACTTTGCAGTTTTCAGCTTCTAATTGAGCTGCTGTTTCCATAGCCATTGTGCCATAGCCTTGCATGATCCAGTTTGGAATTTCTTCATAACCTTCCCATGCTGTATCTTGAACTACAACACCATTTGGAACTTCTTTAGATTTTTTAGTTGCTAGGCGTACACATTCATCGTAGTTGAATTCTTCGATTGTTACTGTAGCGCCTTCATTTTCGATTTGTTTTCTGCGGTATTCTGTAGAGCCTTTTGGCATGAATACTACAGATTTTTGACCTAATTTATTTGCAGCCCATGCTACGCCGCGACCGTGGTTACCATCAGTTGCAGTGAAGAATGTAGCTTGGCCGAATTCTTCTTTTAATTTTGCAGATGTTAATACATCATATGGTACATCTTCAACTGTTTTACCAAGTTGTTGAGCCACATATTTACCCATCGCATAAGAACCGCCCAACACTTTGAAAGCATTTAGACCAAAGCGATAGGACTCATCTTTTACGAAGAGTGAATCAACACCGATATGAGATGCTAAATTTTTAAGTGAAACAAGTGGAGTTACCGTATATTGCGGGAAACTTTCGTGAAACGCTTTAGCTTTCTTAATTTCTCTAACATCCATAACCGACAAAAACTTGTCGCTAGATGGTGCCATCGTATTACGTTTCCACTGAATTCGTTCCATATTTGCCTCCTAGGATTCTTCCTTTACAGTATTTAAATCACTATAAAGGGTAAACTTAGAAATATTAAAATACTCTGCTATCTTCTCTGAAGATTTAGAGATAAGAAAAGCCCCTTTTTCATTTAAGTAGGTAATTGCTTTAAGACGTTCCACCTTACTCATGAGTGGCCCAGGTTTCCCCACTAAACGTTCTGCTTCTAGTAATAAATCATCTAATAGTTCTGACACGCTTGTAGTAATTTTTTCAACAGATCCAGCATCACCTTGACCTGTATTTACTAAACTATCCAAGGCCCGATGCATCATAACTAGCTCGGTTATGTCTTGGTTAATCCCTAGCAAGTAGGCTATGCGCCCCGTATCATCACGGATATACATAGTAGATGATTTTAATATTCGACCATCCTTAGTTTTTGTAAGGTAACCGAATCGACCTTCGCTACCGTCGTCATAACTTAGTACATCTAAAACGGCATGAGATGGTCCATCGCCAACATGACGATTAGTTATGGTACCATTTTCAATATATACAAGTGATGTATCGATATCACGCTGCAAGTCGTGAATCAACACCTCACAAGAAGGCCCAAATTGAGCGGCCAACCCATGAGCTATCACCTGTAATCGTTCTAGTGTACTCATAAAATAACCTTCCTCTCATCGGTATTGGTTACTATTTTGTGGACTGAAAGCTTCAGCCCCCGAATTAATTAGTATGTTGCGATTCATTCTAACTAATTTTGTAGCAACCTAATTTTTTGTTAGGTTCCTTAATTTGATTATAGTTCTATGTACACAAAAATGCAATGATAATATGTATTAAAGTTATTTGTAATTATGCAAGCATATTCATCAATAGCGAAGAACATATATAAACATTGTGTTTTTCATCGCATTATTTTTCAGTTATCATTTTTTTTGATAATTAATGGACAAGCTCTTGCAAAAACAAATAATATGGAATTCTATAGAAGTAATGCGTATTCTTCATATCTATATCGGGATTTATATATATGCTTTATAAATATTCTTTGTATTCATTAGAAAGAAATTTTTCGTTCTAATTGAAACATTGATGTTATATATAATAAATGTAAAAAGGCTGTAATAACGAATTTATCGTTATTACAGCCTTTGTATATTGTTGAGATCAAATTAAGCGTTCGCTAAAGTTTTACCTAATTCTTGGCATTGAGCTTTACCATCATCATCAGGTTCACCCAAAAGTGCTACGCCATCAGCTACTAATTCACCACCAGCATCTTTAATGCGAGTGCCCCAGTCTTCTAACCAAGTGCCACCCCAACCATAGGAGCCAAAGATTGCTACTTTTTTACCACCCAATTTAGCTTCTAGTTCTGTATAGAATGGTTCAAATTCGCCTTCTTCTAATTGTTCTGCACCCATATCAGCACAGCCAAGAGCTAGTTTTTCGTAAGCTGCTGCGTCATCTACGGATACTTCAGAGACAGATTTAACTTCAACTTCTTGACCTGCAGCTTTGATACCTTCAGCTACTGCTTGAGCCATTTGTTCTGTGTTACCTGTACCGGACCAATAAATTACACCAATCATCTTGTACCTCCTAGGCCGTTCTTGCGACCAATGAACTAAATGTTTTTCCCAACATCAATTGAGTTTGACAAAAATTACGACATGCTTTGTAACATAAGAAAGAGCGCTTTGCGTCTACCACATCATGATAAACCTTCCACTCCCCACACATATGGTATCCATTGCCACGACGAGAAATAAAACATTTCACATCTTTTAATGGATAACCTAGAAATACGCCGATTTCATGTGGAAAATTAATACTCGCTTCCATACGATATCTTAAATGCTCAAGCATCTCCATAATGCTCATGCGATCATGATAACCGTAAGCTTTCAAAAATGTCATCACCGCAGGTTGCCGTACATAGTCTCGTAATTGCTTCTCACGGAATACCAATAACAGTCTACGCGCTTTACAGCGACATAATTCAAAGAAGAACAATCCTTTTTCATTGAACTCTTTATTATATTCTGTCAATACAAATTGGATTTGTTCATTCATGTCCCGTGGAATAGAAACCAAATTCGAAAGCTTAATACCTCGAATTGCCGGTGCACAATGATATCCAATGATATGGTCAATTGAATTCATCATAATAGTACCTGCCTGTTGCACATCGTTAGAATCCTCTCTAATGAGAATAATTCCTATATGCCCATAGTACTCTTGATGAGAAAAATTGTCAAGAATAATTGATATATATTTTCAATAATTATTTATTTTTTGGCATTAAGCAAACCTTTAACTTTAGGGAAAACCGCAGCGTCATTAGCCTCATCAATAGCGATAAAGCGTGCGTTCGGGCCTGTATATTTATCTTCAGAAAGATTAATATGCAAGATTTCATTATAAGAATTATTATTAGCTACACTTTTATATTTTAATGTACCCTCATAGGCATTACCTTGTTTTACTAATGGTTTTACCACTGTAAAAGTACCAAGTACCGGGCTATCCCCCTTGTTAATAGCAGCTGCTAATGCACCAAGGGCAGATGGATCAGTATTTACATGTTTTGTTTCACTAATGCGACTAGATAACTGTTTACCTAATACTACATTAGCATACACTGCATAATGCATTTCATTTTCGTTTTTAATATTTAATGTATATACATCTGCAGAAGTTGCACCTGCTTCAACAAGAACAGACTTTACATCCTTTTTAGCATCTCCAGCAAATAGCGCTTTAGGATTGTTCGGATACACGGCAACACCTTCAGGCAATTTAACACCTTGGTATGTTACCGTTTGGCTTCTATTCAAAATAGACTTAATATTCGCTGCAGAACCAACAGCTGGTACAGATACTAATACAGCTGCTGCCGTAGCAAGTAATACTAATTTTTTCATAGTTCTCCTCAACGAAATATGTTCATAATACATTATCAATACAACAACAAGAGGTGACTCTAACAATGGGCTACAATTTCCAACAACAACCATAGGTTAAAGATCTCTAATAATCTATCATGAACAAATTGTTTCTAATAACAACACAGTATTAAAGAACCGCCCACCAAGGGGCGGTTCTTTAGCATCATGGTTAGCTACCACGAATACAATATTATTTCTTTTGTTCTTTAGCCCAGCTATCGCGCAAACCAACAATACGGTTCATTACGATATGATCTGGTGTGCTATCTTTATCAGTTACAAAATAACCTTGGCGTAAGAATTGGAAACGATCGCCAGGTACAGTTGTAGCAAGACAAGCTTCCCCTTTACTATTGAATACTTGTAAGGACTCATGATTAAAGTCACCTAAGAAGTCTTTACCGTCAGAGTCTTCTTTGAGCAAGTAATCATATAAGCGGGACTCGATATCTACTGCAGTAGATGCTTCAACCCAGTGCAATGTACCTTTAACTTTACGCGTACAACCACTGCCGCTCTTAGTTTCAGGATCATATGTACAGTGAATTTCTGTAATATTACCATTCTCGTCTTTAATAACGTCAGTACATGTAATGAAATAAGCACCTTTTAAGCGTACTTCTTTACCTGGTGCCAAACGGAAGAATTTCTTAACTGGCTCTTCCATAAAATCATTGCGTTCGATATAGATTTCACGACCAAATACAACTTCACGGTTGCCAAGTTCTTCGTTTTCAGGGTTATTTTCAACTGTTACAAGTTCTGTTTGACCTTCTGGATAGTTTGTAATGACAACTTTCACCGGATCAATAACTACCATAGGGCGTGTAGCTTTGAGTTTTAAATCTTCACGGATACAGAACTCAAGCAAAGCAATATCAACAACGCTATCAGCTTTAGCGACGCCAATGCGATCACAGAAATCACGAATTGCTTCTGGAGTGTAACCACGACGACGCAAACCAGAAATAGTAGGCATACGCGGATCATCCCAACCAGCTACAAGGCCAGCTTCAACAAGAGCGCGCAATTTACGTTTAGACATAACCATCTTAGTTACATTTAAGCGAGCAAACTCAATTTGTTGTGGAATTTCAGTGTCGGCCCAGTCCTCTAATACCCAATCATATAATGGGCGATGAACTTCGAACTCTAATGTACAAATAGAATGTGTAATACGTTCAATAGCATCTTCGATAGGATGAGCATAGTCGTACATAGGGTAAATTACCCATTCATTACCTGTATTGTGATGTTCAGCTTTTACAATACGATAAATAACAGGGTCACGCATAACGATATTAGGATGTGCCATGTCAATTTTTGCACGCAATACCTTTTCACCATCATCATACTTACCGTCTTTCATCTCTTCAAAGAGTTTCAAGTTTTCTTCTACGCTACGATCACGGTAAGGGCTATTGATACCAGGTGTAGAGAAATCACCACGAGTTTGTTTGATTTCCTCTGCAGTTTGGTCATCTACATAGGCTTTGCCAAGAGAAATCAATTTCTTAGCATATTCGTACATTTCACCGAAGTAGTCGGATGCATAACGAACCTCGCCATCCCATTCAAAGCCGAGCCATTTTACATCTTCCATGATGGAGTTTACGTATTCAATATCTTCTTTTGTTGGGTTTGTATCATCAAAACGAAGATTTGTTAAGCCATTATACTGTTTGCCAATACCAAAGTTAAGGCAGATAGATTTAGCATGGCCAATGTGTAAGTAGCCATTTGGTTCTGGCGGGAAGCGTGTTAATACACGACCCCCATATTTACCAGTTTCGTTATCTTTGTTGATGATAGCTTCGATAAAGTTAACAGATACAACTTCTTCAGGAGCTACAGTTCTTTCAATGTCTTTATGTTCCACCGTTCTTACCTCCATAGGATAAATATTCTTTTATTTTACCATATTTTGCATAAAACCGCATATTTTTTAAGGTCTTATGATTTTAGTCAAAGTCAGTCAAATCAACGCCCGCCTTTTTAAGCTCTTCTAATGCAGATTCTACGTCCATTTGTGGCTTTTTATAGTTCACTTCTTCGTTTACACAAGTCTTTAACGGTTTCTTCTGAACACCAGCAATAATATTGTCTGCTGTCAAAATAGACATATCATAACGAGTTCTATCTGTATAAGAACCAATATGTGGTACGATGAGGCAGTTTTCTACCTCTAACAATGGATGATCAGCAGGTAGAGGTTCTGGATCTGTAACATCTAGCGCGGCATAATCGATTTCCCCTGTTTTAAGTGCATTAATAAGCGCATCCGTATCTACGATTGGACCACGCCCAACGTTAACAAATAGTGCAGTATTCTTCATTTTTTTGAAGAACGCTTCATCGCACATGTGATACGTTTCGTCTGTTAATGGAGCCATCACACATACTACATCACTAATAGCTAATAAGTCATCTAGCTCCATATACGTAGTTTTATGAATCTTGTCATCTATACGTTGATTACGGTTATGATATACAACGGTCATACCAAAGGCACGAGCACGGCGAGAAATAGATACCCCGATAGCACCCATACCAATAATACCAAGGGTACGACGACTCAAATCAAACCCTTTAATGTTAGATGGTCTTTGCGCCCAACGCCCATCTTTCACGAAATTAGCATTTTCCAAAATACGACGACTTGCAGTTGCAATCAAGGTAAAAGCAAGCTCTGCTACGGTTTCATTTAAAACGCCTGGCGTATTGCCATAAGGAATACCTGCAGCTGTTAATTCATCAATATTTACATTGTCATAACCAACAGCAGCCTGAGCAATAACCTTTAAATTAGGTGCATTTTTTACAAGATCACCATCTACATCTAAAGGACGAACACACCACAAACCATCCGCATCAACGAGGCATTCCTTTAACGTCTCCCGAGGCATTACTGTCTTTTCAGTCCATTGGCGCACTTCTACATGCTCTTTTAAATATGCAATCGCATCCTTGCGAACAAGTCCATTTACTACTACTAGAGGTTTTTGTTCCATATGCATCCCTCCCATAAGAAATCTGTTATTATACTTATATTTTATACTAGAAAGCTACATTAATACAATCAGAACCACCCGTAAAACGGGTGGTTTGCTCACGGGCTATAAGCCCGTAGTACTAGGCCAGCGTCTAAAGGCGCTGGCTTTCACTACGTTCAAGCC
>NZ_JAHABE010000011.1:0-63432 GCF_018376515.1 Veillonella sp. oral taxon 158
TTAGTACCTCGTGATTGATTGCGAATTTGATACTCTAATCTTATCACTTGTACTAATATGGATTTTTTATGTGTTCAATTTCAATTTACAACTAAGCATTCTTATTTATTCATAATTTTATTGATATTCTTTAATTCAATGCGCAACGTTCCATCATCATTAGTTTTGATTTCAATAAACTCGCGATTTTTCATATATTCCACAGGAAAAGAGATTTCAATGCCCGTATCGGTTTTAATCTTATGATGTTCTCCAACCTTTGTAGCAAACTCACGGTTCACCGGTAATGGCCGCATCATATCTGCATCAGCTAATTCTTTCTTAGCCGCCTCTTGTTGAATCGGATTCGCTTTGAATACCTCTTCTACTATACGAACAGGATCGACTGTATCTGATACTTCAGCATTTTTAGCAATCATAGACTTTGCAGTCGTCAATTCAACGACGCCATCAGACTCATGCGCTTGAGCCACCTTATCTACAATGGCTTTCACCTTTTTTACTGTATCTCGGGAGGATTGATTAGTGCCTAATTGTAATACCTTATCCGCTAAGATATAGGATACTTCACCATCAAACTCACCTTTTGGTTCAAAAATACGAACACTAAAATCATGTAAATTAATAGATGCAAAGGCACGTAATTTTTGAGATGGCATAGGCAGTACTGCCTTATGAGAAACAAGTTCTGTAGCTAATGTACCATCATCTTCACTAAATAGTTGATGGGTAAAAGCATCATGAGCTTGGCACAAAAGAATACAAATATAAGTCGTATCTGTAACAGCTTCACAAATAATCGTATCGATTACTACGGAGTCCGTTGCTTGTTTCATATAGGTAAACAAGCTTTCACCTAAATTCTTAGATAAATCTATAAACTTGAGGTCTCCCTTTTTATACTCCACTAGCTGTTTACCAAATGGACTTGCATCATGTAAGGTACCTGTTCTAGCACCTGGGTCTTTGAACGCCTTAGCTACATGATTAGCAATATAATCTTGTATAGCTTGATCGCCAACCTTTAGTTCATGTTCAGAATATACGGCTAAAGAGGACGTAAAGTCAAAAATCTCTAGCGCAGCCTTATTAATCTGCATGATGCCTCCTTTTAATAGAAAAACGATTACCCTTTATTATACCATTCTTTTAGTTTTCGTTTATCAACTTTTGAGCATTCCGTAAGGGGTATCATAGGAATTTCTAGTATTGCTTTTGGCCACTCCACTAAAGGTCTTTCATGATGAATGCATTCTATAATTTTACTTAATTTAGTATTATCCTCTAATACCATATAAGCAATAAAATCTTCCCCGCGTATTTCATCATTAATCGTAATAACAGCGACTTCAGAAACGCCCTGTAAGGATTGTAAATATAATTCCATTTCTGGGATAGAAATTTTATAGCCCCCTTTATTGATGACATCACCTCGCCGCCCATTAAACATGAGATACCCATCGCTATCTATATAGCCGCAATCATTTACAGTATATGTATCGGGAATGCCTTCAATATGATACTTTGTAGTCACATAAATAACACTGTTCTGCTCTGCTATTTTAACAGATGGAAATGGTCTTCCCACAGTACCTTCTCTATCTAACCACTCTTTACCTGTACAATATGTTATATAGTTAAGCTCAGATGCACCATAATAGAGAATAAACTCCATGTTCGGACATATTAGTTCTAACTGTTCCATCAACTGTCGATCCAGTACTTGAGATCCTCCGATGATATAGCTAATAGAGTCTAGTTTACTTTTGCAATGGCGTACTAATAATCGTAATTTTGTTGGTAATGCATATATATGGTCCACATGATATTTCTCAATAAGCTGTATCCATCGAATTGGACGCAACGATTTCGTTGTAATAACGGTTCCATCAGACCATAGCACAGCCATAACCATATTACTAACACCTGTGAAGCTAAAGCTACCATGTAAGAAGATTTTTGCATCTTTGTTTATATGAAAGATATTGTTTTGAATATCAAAGAACTCTCGCCACGATCTCTCACTGCGCCACAAAGGTTTGGGGCGCCCCGTAGTTCCAGAGGTAAGGACACCAAAGTCTGCAGATGTAGGAACGCCTTCAACACTTATAATCCGAGCTAGCTCATCGATATAAGCCACATCCATTTCATTATGGCACACCATGGGGATATACCCTTTATATAACCCCCATAACCACTGTAATAATTGTTCTACAAAAGAGAGACTCTGAATTAAGAGTACCTTATTTTTCTGACCATCATTAAACTGACCTAAATTAATTATTCTACTTGTATTGTTAAACTCCATAGAGATAATAGCATCATATAGCTGACCATATGTATACTGTTCCTCATCAACTATGAGAGCAATTTTATATGGTTGTAAGTCTTTATGTTGTTGCAAGCGTTCAATGATTGTCATATTACATACGCTCCATAATCAAAGCTGTACCTGTACCGCCTGCGCCTGCAATGGCACATAAACCATATCTACCATTACACGATTCTAGGGCTGCCATACAATGAAGTACTAAAATAGCACCAGAACAACCATACGGATGTCCATACGCCAACGCACCGCCTAACGTATTATATTTTTCCATATGATTCGGATACGCCTTATTAAAAAGCACATCAATGATGGCAAAGGCTTCGTTCCATTCCACTACGTCTATATCATCCATAATTAAGCCAGTCCTCTTTAAAATAGCTTCAGTACTTTCTAATGCTCCTTCTGGACTAAACTGAGGATTTCCAGCCCAAGGCATGACACTATGTATTCTAAAGGGCCCCTTTGTATTAGATACGTACACGAATGCCGCCCCATCATGAGTTAAACACGCATTGCCTGCATTTGTAATGGAATTAGGGCCCAATAAAGGCTTCATCCTAGACAAGAGTTTCTCGTTCATCTTAGGACGAATACATTCGTCTACACATACTTTGCCATCTAGCGTAATAGGCATAATATAAGACTGTAAATATGGATTATCTAAAGCTCCAAAAGCACGTCGATGACTGTTAATAATGTAGGGATATAAATCTTCCTTCGTTATATAATGCTTATGTATCGTTCGCTCAGCCCCTTCAAGCATAGCTAAAGGAGACCGATCTTCAGGGGTAAATTGAGCTACCTTATATAAACCTTCTCGATCATCTCCAGCTGCATAGATTCGATCGGGTTGTAAGGAGGAGCTTTCAATACCACCAGCAATAGCAGCATCCATAACACCTGATGCAATGTGCGTATAGGCCATTTCAATACTCATCAAAGCCGATGCACATTGCATATCTACGGTAATAGCAGGAACAGAATTCGGTAAATTACACATAAGTCCCATAAGGCGACCAATATTACCACCAGTGCCAACCGCGTTGCCACAAAAAATTCCATCCACCTGTGAAATAGTATGACGATTAATTAATTCATCAATAAGTTGAGCCCCCAAGATTTCTGGTCTCATATATTTATATTGTCCATTTAAAACGCCAATAGGGCTGCGAAGGCCACCGTGAATATATACTGACATATGAACTCCTTATATTAAAATAAAAGAGGCATCCCTAGGAATGCCCCTTTTATTAGGTTCTAAATTTTAATTTTAGTTGCTAACCAAGAAGCAACGAGACATTTTACAATGTCCCCTGGAATGAATGGGAACATTACTACTGGCAACGCTGCCCAAAGTTCTGTTTTTGTAACTATCATAAAGCCTGCCACACCAAATAGGTATACTACAGGAATTGTAATTACAATAGAACGCCATGCATAAGAGAAAAAGCTCTTCTTAGAACCTTTAAATACACTTAATAATGTATAAGCTATTGGCCAAGAGAAAATAAAGCCCCCTGTAGGTCCTAATAATTTACCAAGACCAGCTGTACCACCAACAAATACTGGTAAACCTACAGCACCCAATAAAATATAAATGATAAATACAATAAATGCATCTTTTGGTTGTAACAACAAACCAGTTAATGTAGCCACCAAAGTCAATGCCGTTACCATGGCTGGACTAAATGGCAAAGGAAAAGAAATATATGCTGAAATACATAATAAGGCTGTTAATAAAGCCATTTTTGTTAAACGTCTTGCTTCCATAATTACCTCTAACTAATAGATCTTTGTTTCAAAGATGTTGAATCTTCATTTTCACCAAAAAAAGTAGCAGAAAATGCCAATGTGTCACCTACATAACCTTCTACATGAGCATCCTCAGGGACTTCCACTAAGGTCACCATATCCCCTGCAATGACAGGGGCATGAAAGTAAATCGCCATTTGCAGCGCAGATTTACTAATATTCCAATAGTTCCACAATGTTTCAAGAATCATGCACCCAGGTACGACATAAGGAGCCTCTCGATGAATTGGATTCGTGTCATTAATATCATTCACGAATTGTACTATATCATTCTTGGAAAACGATATAGCGCCACTGATTTCCTCTTGATGTATTGTGGTGCGAATGCTAAATTGTTTCGGCACTGGACGTAAATCAACCATCAAGAATCCAGATTTATCCATAATACCGATAGTCGTAGTTTTAGCAACTTGAGATACTATCTTACATATAGTTTCATCACTACCGGAAGAATTATAATGCATATGCTTAATAACGCTATGTCCTGGTAGATCTAAGTCATTATTACATAATGCTTTAAATAATGTTCTCATATAATCACAGTCCTTTATTCATTCAATAAATTGATTATAATCAACATCATTTCATTCGTCAACAAAAGTCATTATCCATTTGTTAACAAATATAAAATAATATATCTTTATTAGCTAAATATACTACAAAAACAAAAAGAACCCATGATTGAACTGCCCCCAAAATTGGACACAATTTTTGGAGGTGCAGTTCATGATATATCATAGGTTCTTTTATAAGGTTCAATCTTATAGATTTATTATTTAAGATCTAGCTCTTTTAAATATGCCTTGAAGTTTTCGCCTAACTCTTCGTTGCGCAATGCATACTCAACAGTAGCTTTCAAATAACCTAGTTTATCGCCTGTATCATAGCGAATGCCTTCATAGGCCAATGCATAGGTGTCAGTCTTAGAAGCTGCTAAGGCATCCGTTAATTGAACTTCATTACCTACGCCAGGTTTAGTGTCTTCCAAGATGTTAAAGATATCTGGTGTCAAGATATAACGACCTAATACAGCAAGTTGAGATGGAGCATCTTCTTGCTTAGGTTTTTCCACCAAGTTATCAACGCGATATAAGTTATCAGCCAAAGCCTCGCCAGATACGATACCATATGAGCTAACTTTATCTTCAGGGACAAATTGAGCCCCTAAGATAATACCAGGATGTTCATTATAGCAATCAATTAATTGCTTTAAACATGGATTTTCTGGGTTATAAACAATATCATCACCAAGTAATACTGCAAATGGTTCATCACCAATAAATGCTTTAGCACACAATACAGCATCACCAAGACCGCGAGGTGCTTTTTGACGAATAAAGTGAACCTTAATATCCGCTAAATCCTTAATCATGGCCAATTGTTTGTTTTTACCTTGGCTTTGTAACAATAATTCTAATTCAACACTACTATCGAAATGGTCCTCAATGGCGCGTTTATTACGACCGGTGATGATTAGGATCTCTTCAATACCAGAATCTAAGGCTTCTTTCACAATATACTGGATAGCAGGAGTATCCACGATAGGAAGCATTTCCTTTGGTTGTGCCTTAGTAGCTGGTAAGAAACGTGTGCCAAAACCAGCTGCTGGAATTACGGCTTTTCTAATGCGTTGCATAATAGTCTCCTAACTAAAAGTCTTTACCTACAAATTTAATCTTCCATTGATTATCTCTGTTTTTATGACCATCCTTATATGTTAAGTACATATCGAAGGAGTGTAAATCACGATGCCATGTGTAGTAGATAGAATCAATATCCCCACTCATCATATTATTTTTAACACTTACAGAAATATCATCTAGGCGAGTTAATTTATAAGAGCCCCCATAAACAAGCTCCTTAGGAAGCTCTGTCGTATCGAATCGATATGGAGAGTTATTGTAAGAAATATTTCTTTGATCATAGCTTACCCATACATTTGCACGATTGCCAACTTTAGATTGGAATCTAGCCCCCCAATAAGGCATGCTACGAATAGAACCATCATAACCGTAGTAGTCGCGTTGGTAACCGCCTAAGAAGCGCAAATCTGCCTTTTTACCGAGTTTAATTGGATCATGAGAAACCTCTGCATAATATTCTTTATGAGTACCTTTTACAGAATCCTCTTTCCAATAACCAACATTAACACCACCACGCACAGTAACAGGAGATTTTCCTACATGGTACGTATGTGTATCTAAGCGAACTTCACCGATTTTTTCAATCCATACAGTTTTATCATTGTACTCATTGGATTCCTTGCTATAACCAATAGAAGCAGTCCCCCAAGGTAGGTAATGACGATATCCAACCTGTGGTTTGAAACCAGCTTTAGAATACCAGCGGTAATCAAGATAAGCTTCACCTCTCTTACCAATTGGATATTCAGTACTGCCATGTAAACCAATACCATTATCGCTATTATACGTAGGTTTTGGTATTAAAGAGAAAATACTAAATTTATTCTTTTTATCATGACGTAAAGAAGCTGTATAAGATGGCAAGGATAAAATTTTAAAGTTTTTGATATAGAAGGAAGGTTTTTTGATAACTACTTTATCACCAGGATATACTTTAATGTCTTGCCCTTCTACACGGTAGTCCGGCGTATGTTTAAATGCCATCGCATGTTTTGTGGTAACCATGCCTTTTTCCATATGTCCAGTTTGACCATCAAAGGTTGCATTTTGTCCCTTTACATAATATGGATCGTTCCACCCCATCGCTTGGTCAGCTGTGAAATGACGGTCGCTAGTGCGATACGTCATATTTTGACCTGTAATATCCTTTGTTTTACCGCCATCTTCTAAGTAGTGATAGCCACCAACTGTACGGTACTCTGTAGTTTTCGTATTACCTTCAATACGAGGTGCCATCAAAGTTTGATTACCTTGAGTAACTACTACATCACCCTGTGCATATACATTACCTGTGGAACCATTATAAGACATTTTGTCTGCATCAATACGAGTAGGTAACTGCTCTGTAGGCTCAGCAGATTTTGCCTTTTCACCACGACGTACAACACGGATATTGCTATGTTCAGGTGTAGATGCTTTAGAGATTTCCCCAGCATAAGATTGGCCTACGCTATCCAATTGATCTTGATATACCGTGGTTGACTCCGTAGCGGCCCATACAGGTTGTGCTAAACAAAACACACATACCGCTGCTAGCCATTGTACTTTACGTTTCCTCATGGTTACTAGAACTCCTCTTGCTTTAAGAATTTGTTAATTATTGATTGCGTTTTACAACCACGATAGGTTGAGAAACATTTTCTACTTGTTCTTCTTGTTCTTCTACTGCTGCTGGTTCCTCTGTTGTTCTTTCATTTTCATCAACAGCCGCTTCATTAGTATCTACAATTTCTTCAGATTCATCTGCTGCATTCGGTACAGTTACAGCTTCAGCCAATTCATCATCACTATGCGCTAAACCGTCACCACCGATAACAAGACCTTGAATAGTTACAGAGTCTTGTGGCTGTACATAGATTGTAGAACCAGCTGGATACTCTATATTTTTCCCCTTAACGAATGCACCGCCAACAAGACCAACAGGTCCAAGTAAAACTGCACCAGCTACGGAAGCGCCAGCTGCTTTTACTTCATTACGAGTTTTGTCTTTAGCTTCTTTACCTTGTACAGCAGTGAATTCTGTACCATCGATAGCAGGAATAGTATCAAATGTAATATCTAAAGCACCATTACGACCAAAGGAACGAGCCTTTTTCAAAGACGTAATCGTACCAGAACCTACAGTACCAGCAGGAACTAACAATACATTGCCATCCATTACATTTTCAGCCACCGTGAAGGATACAGTATCGCCTTCATGACTTGTTTTAGAAGAAACAGCATCATTTAAAGTTACTTTAAATACTTGGTCACCTGCCAATGTGCCTACTTGGTTAGTAAGAGTTACATTACTACCATATACTTTAGTTTTTAAAGAAACAATACGCTTTTGTAAAGAGCCACTACCGATACGACCATTTACGCTACGTTCCATTTTCTCTACACGATCAACAAGAGAGCCTGCGTTAATGCTATTTTGATACGTATATTCTAATGCGTCCATTTCTTCACGCAAAGAAATATTTGTACCACTACCTTCTACGGAGTTATAGAGTGTATCAACACGTTTACTCAATGTCGCAGAGTTTCCACTGAAACCAGTACCATACACGGTTTCATCAAGTTGATTAATGCGGTCCACTACGGCACCATCTTGTACGGAACCATATACAGTAGTTTCCAAAACATGTGTTTTCTCTGTTACTGTACCAGGAGCAGCAAATGCAGTGCCTGAAATTAGGGATGCCATTAAAAGTGTAAGTACTTGCTTCTTCATAAATTCCTCCACAACGTATCTAATGTATAACTGTTATACAACAGAATAAGCACGGGCCTAAGACCGTGCTTATTCCCTGAGTCTACTATTTTATATGCTCAGTGGCCATTAAATTTTCAAATCAATAATCGCAGATACACCTACGCCTTGTACACGAGATGCACCAACTGGGTTTGTGCTATCAACAGGTACTAAACCTTTAACACGAACCATACCGTTAAAGCTACCTTCTACTTGAGCAACCGCTTTAACTTCTTCAATACTAGAAGCAGGACCAGTAACTTGAGCAGCACCGATATAACCTTTTGTACCAATACTAATAATAGGTACTACTTTAGTTGTATATTCTGTGCTTAAGTTATTTTGTTTCAATAATTTATTTAAGAAAGAGTCAATTTGAGGACCGAATTTGTTAATAACAATACCGATGCCGCCAATTTTAGCTGCACCGCCAAGAATGCTGCTTAAGCCGCCAGCTTGAGTAGTCAAGATGCCACCAAATGCAGTTGTAGTTAAACAAATCCCTAGAACAGCTGTAATAATTTTCTTTTTCATAATAAGCCTCCTGTAGATACTTATATTTTAACAAATTCTATACATAGATTCTAGTGAAAGTATAAGAACTTACACATAAAGATACCAATATTGTATAAAAACACAATGAACGAGCAGTGAATTTTATACAACTTAATTTAATGCTATCATCACAGCATGATACTGTCAATATCTAATAGAACCAATACTTAAAAAGCATCAAAAATCACAAAAAAGAAAGAAATTATATATACTAATTAAAATATTATTTCTAGTTATAGAGCTAACAAATACGTGGCACTTGATCCTCACCTAATAAATCGACTAGACGAACACCGCCAATAGCTGTTTGCAATCCTACTTTACCAATATTTTTATCTAAGGTTTTACCAATGAGAACTGCTTCTTTTCCTTCTTCAAAACTATGTAAAACTTGAAGAACTTGGTCAGTAACCTCTGGTTCAACTACTAAAACGACTTTACCTTCATTTGCTAAATATAGTGGATCATAGCCTAGAATATCACAAACAGACTGTACTTCATCGTGAATGGAAATCGCCGTTTCTTCAACCTTAATACCCACTTGACTTTGATCTGCGATTTCTTTTAACACAGTGCCCAAGCCACCTCTTGTAGGATCTCTCAATAAGGCTACTTGCGGTCCTACTTTATCAAGCACAGCATGAACCATCTTATTTAAAGGAGCACAATCTGTTTTTAACGAATCAGATAAATCTAAACCAAATCGTTGTCCCATAACGGCAATGGAGTGATCTCCAATAGCACCAGATAAGATAATATCCATGCCCGCTTTTACGCGATGCGGTCCAATATCTATCCCATCAGGAATCATACCAATACCTGCAGTATTAATATAGATTTTATCGACTTCACCTTTTTTTACAACCTTTGTGTCACCAGTAACGATTTGTATATTTGCAGCCGTAGCCATCTCTGCCATGGTACGAAGAATTTCATCTAATTCCTCAAAGGCAAGGCCTTCCTCCAAAATGAGGCCACAGCTTAAATATTGTGGAACTGCCCCATTCATGGCAAGGTCATTAACAGTACCACATACTGCGAGTTTACCAATATTTCCACCAGGGAAAAATGCCGGTTGTACTACATAAGAATCCGTAGAGAATGCCATGCGCCCTGCTGTAACAGGAAATTGAGCCCCATCGTGCAAAGGGGCCAATAAATCATTAGTAAAATATTTCAAAATAAAACGCTCTGTCAATTCATGACTGAATCGACCGCCATTACCATGGACTAAGCGAACTCGTTCCATATTAATCCTCCCACGTCGATCCACCACTGGAATATCCATATTTGTACCAAGCAGCACAACTACCTTCTACAGAGACCATACAAGCCCCTACGGGATGATCCGCAGTACAACTTTTACCAAATAATGGACATTCACTTGGTTTAATAAGCCCTTGCAAAACTCGTCCACATTGACAACCTTTTGGATCAAGGGATGGTTTCTCTAGCTCAATGGGTAGTGCACACTCAACATCATAAGCGGCATACTCATCTTTTAAAGCCAAGCCAGAGTTTGGAATAATACCAATACCACGCCATGCATCATCACATATGTCGTATACTTCCTTCATCATAGCTTGAGCCACAGGATTCCCCTTCTGCATAACTACAGAATGGTACGTATTACCCACAACAATATTACCAGTTTTTCGTTGCTCTAAAATATTAGCAATAGCAGATAGAATTTCTAAGCCGTCAAAGCCAGCGATACAAGAGGGAATACCATATTCTTCAGGTAGGAAACCATATGGTTCTTCGCCAATAATAACACTCACATGACCTGGCAAGATAAAGCCGTCAATATGGCCTTCTTGTCTATCTAGTAAAGCCCGCAAAGCAGGTGGTACTAATTTATGAGATACGAGGAAGAAAACATTCTTTAGTCCTGCCTCGTGAACAGCTTTCACAGTAGCACAAATGACTGCTATCGTCGTTTCAAAGCCAATAGCTAAAAAGACGATTTTCTTTTCTGGATATTTTTTACTTAGTTCTATCACCTCTAAAGGTGTATAGATTACATGGATATGAGCCCCCTTAGCTTGAGCTTCACTGAGGCTGCTATAACTACCAGGAACCTTTAACATGTCCCCAAAGGTAGCAATAATAGTATCCTCACGTTCTGCATAGGCTAATGCCTTATCCATATATGTTTGATCTGTTACACATACAGGACATCCTGGTCCACTAACAAGTTCAATGCCACTTGGCAATAGTTGACGAAGACCTTCTCGAAAAATCGACACTGTATGTGTGCCACACACCTCCATAAGCCGCACAGTTTCGCCGGGCTCATGAAGTGCATTGATACGTTTTAACAATGCATCAGCTGTGTTCTGCTTTTCCTGCAAAGTAAGCTTCTTCAAGTTCTTCTAACTCCTTAAAGGCCTCTAATGTTTTTTGAGCCTCTTCTTCATCAACAATTTGTACTGCAAAACCTGCATGAACTAATAGCCAGTCCCCTACCTTTGCTTCTGGTACGAGGAGCAAGCTACAGTCTCGTGTAGCACCCGTCAATTCAACAGTGCCAATAGCATCATTCACAGCAATTAATTGAGCTGGTACAGCTAAGCACATACTATCTCCTTATCTTTATTTCTAATAACACTCGTTTATATAGTAAAAAATTCACTTTAATCAGAAGCTTTTCAAAAAATCTTCCTCAGAATATATAAATATATCTAATATGATTGTATCACAATTACAAACATTATTTAGTGATAGCCGCTACAAGTAGCTCAACCTAACTATCGGATTTGACTCCCAAGCCATAATTGGCCTAAAGCAAGTCCTCCATCATTAGCTGGTACAGCTTCATTCATATATAAATTACCTACATGCCATGTACGATAGATCAACTCTACTAATTTACGGTTCTGAAATACGCCGCCTGATATAGCAGCATCGCTAATTTTATAACGTTCCATCAAATCGGCTGCAGTTTCACAAACTGCAATAGCAATCGTTTTATGGAAAGATGCAGCTAGATGAGCACGCGATTTACCTTGTACAACGCCATCCATAATGGCTTGTACAGTAGGTGTAAAATCTAGAACTTTCCCATCATAATTATAGTCAAGTAAAGAACCTTTTTCTTCGCCGCATAAGGCTTCTAAGGCAATGGTAATTTGTGCATCATATGTATGTATCATACCTAGCCCTAAGAGAGAGCCTACAGCATCAAATAAACGACCACAACTAGTTGCTTGAATCATGGGCATTGTAGATTGCAATGCTTTATCAAGAATTTCCCAACCTTTCGGAAGATTCTCCATCCATGTTTGGTAAACAGAAGGAATATCATTTCCATAATAATTACGTATGTACCACAAGGCTTGACGCCAAGGCTCAGAGACAGCTTTTTCCCCACCTGGTAAAGGAGCTCCATGAATATGAGCTAATCGTTGGTATTGATTGCCTTTACAGAGAAGGAACTCCCCGCCCCATATGGTTCCATCTGGACCATAACCAGTACCATCCATAGCAATGCCTAGTACAGGGCCTATCAAATTATGTTCAGCCATAACAGAGGCTATATGTGCATGATGATGCTGAACCGTGACGACTGGTATTTGTGAGCTTGCCCCAATATGTTCTCCTAAATGAGAGGAGAAAAATTGGGGATGACTATCTATAATTATTTTTTCAGGTTCTATGGAAAATAAATTTTCATATCGATTAATCGTCCACTCTAGCGTTTCATGGGTAGATGCATTTTCTAGGTCACCAATATGAGGCCCTATTAAAATTTCATTCCCTTTATTGAGGGCAAAAGCGTTTTTTAAATCACTGCCCATAGCCAGTATCGATGTCGCCGCTATGCTTTCACAATGAATCGGCTCAGGTACGTAGCCACGACTGCGACGAATAAAGCGTGGTTTATTATTGATAACCATCACTACAGAATCATCAAGAGGTGCGTAGATTTCACGATTATGAACGAGAAAATAATCTGCCACCTCACCTAGCTCATTAAACGCTTGGTCATCATTATATAATACGGGATCACCGCTTTTGTTACCACTAGTCATAACCCATGCTGCATCAGAGGGTAATAAGACCTCGTGCATCGGTGTATACGGCAACATTACGCCTAGCATATGATTATCAGGTGCTACGTGAGAACTTAAACGGACAGAGCTATTATGATTTCTTTCTAATAGCACAATAGGACGTTCCATCCCCGTCAATACATCTAGTTCTACATCACTAATTTGAACTAACTCTATAGCTGTATCTAATGAACCAACCATAATAGCTAATGGCTTATGAGGCCTATTCTTACGCTTCCGTAAACGTTGTACAACCGCGTCATTTCGCGCATCGCATACAAGATGATAGCCACCTACCCCTTTTATAGCGATAATGCTACCTTCATTGATCAATTCACGCGTTGTATTCCATACATTTACCGTATCTACAGCCGTGCGATTTGGCTTGTATAAAGTATAACGAGGCCCACAATGAGAACATGCATTTGGTTCAGCTCTATACCGACGCCCCTCTATATCTTCATACTCAGCTAGACAAGCTTCACACATAGGAAACTCGTTCATCGTCGTTCGTTCCCGGTCATAGGGCAACGATTTGATTATCGTATATCGTGGTCCACAATTTGTGCAATTGATAAAAGAATATTCCTGTCTTCGCTTATCATGTTGTAACTCTTTAAGACAATCTTCACAAGGAGCCGTGTCTGCACTGATAAACGTACTAACATCTTCTCCTAATGGAGATGGTTCAACGGAAAATGAAGTTTCCTCATCTTTTATAGTAAGAGGTTGCACTGTTTGACTAGTGATACGGCATAAACGAGGTTGCTCTGCTTGAATAGCATCTAAAAATAGTTGTAATGCTCCTAGAGGACCTTGTATTTCAACATATACACCGTGACTATCATTATATACAATACCAGTTAATCCTAGAGAATGGGCACACATAGAAACAAGGGGCCGGAATCCGACCCCTTGAACTATACCGGTATAGCGAATTCCCCAGCGTTCTATAGTTTGATTACTATTTTCTTTCATATGAACTCCTACTATACTCGGAGAATAATTGATAATTAACCTAAAGCGACAGGAATACTACCATCGATACCCGCTTGTTCCAACTCAGCTTGGATCATGATGGCACATTCAATACGTTTCTTTTGTAGACGACAACCAAATTCATACGGAGTTTCTAAGTCGCCACCTAATGTAATATTGTTAGCATGACAACCACCAGAACAGAAGAATTTAGCCCAACATTCAGCACATGTTGGTTTTGAGAATACATGGGTGTTACGGAAATTTTTAGGGATTTCTGTATTTTGCAAACCCTCATACACATTACCAATTACGAAACCGTCTTTACCAACGAATTGATGACATGGGTAAATATCACCATTTGGAACAATTGCCATATATTCATGACCAGCACCACAACCACGAAGACGTTTTGCCATACATGGACCGCGGTACAAATCCATACGGAAGTGGAAGAAGTTAAACTTCTCACCCCAACCTTCTAATTGACGTTCCAAATAGATATCTGCCAATTTTTCATATTCTTTTTCAAGTGCTGGCCAATCTTCTTCACGAAGAACATAGTCCCCTTCTTCGCCTACAACAGGCTCCATAGACAAATGTTCAAAGCCAAGATCAGACATAGCCATAACATCTTTAGTAAAGTCTAAGTTTTTATGCGTATATGTACCACGTACATAGTATTCTAAACCATGACGTTGTTTTACGGCATTGATAAGGTTTTTAGCAATATATTTATAAGACTCAGCACCACTACCTGCTACTGGTCGCATTGCATTATGCACGGATTCACGACCGTCCAAGGATAATACAAGACTCATCTTATGCTCGTTTACATAGTCAATTTTATCTTGTGTTAAAAGCATGCCGTTCGTAGTTAATGTAAGTTTAAAGATTTTATTGTGCTGTTCTTGAATGGACTCAATGTATTCAACGGTTTGTTTAACAACATCCCAGTTCAATAGCGGTTCACCACCAAAGAAGTCAATTTCACAATGTTGACGAGGACCACTCATTTTAATGAGAAAATCTACCGCCCGTTTCGCTACATCAAAGCTCATTAACTCACGTTTTACACCGCCGTAATCACCTTGGCTAGCAAAGCAGTATTTACATGCTAAATTACAATCATGCGCAATATTAAGACATAAAGCCTTAACGATAGGCTTTTCACCTACTACAAGTTTAAATTCTGTACTCATTGGAGCAAATAATTGTTCTGCTTTAATGAGCTCATCTAACTCGTCCATAATCTCATCGAGTTCTACTGCGTCTTCTTTAGCATCTAACGCAGCATGTACCGCATCACGATTTGTGCCATCATATATGTCAAGAACTCTATCGATGAGTTCGTCGATAACGTGAATAATACCGCTATTTACATCTAAGCAATAGTAGTTATCCTTCATCCGAAACTTATGGATCATTGGTTTTAATTCTAACATGGTACCTCCAATTGATATGTATGGTAAAAGTTCTAGTATATAGAACTTTCTAGATAATTGTACCACATTTCTAACGTAAAGGTTATGAAAAGAGTCATAAAGATATACCATACAAGGTATGTATTAAAAACATAAATAAAAAAGGCCCGCTAAGCGAGCCTCTTTATTATTTTTGTTTGCAAACTTGGTTACCAACTGTACAGCTTGTTTTGCAAGCGGATTGGCAAGATGTTTGACATTCCCCACAACCGCCAGTTTTAGCAGTTTTTTGTAAAGATTCAGTGTTGATAGTACGAATGCGTTTAGCCATGGTTATCCTCCTCAATACTTATCGAATGATATTTATTTTATCATATTTATAAAAAGCCTGTAAAATACTTATTTCGTTAAGTTTTCTTCTCCGGCGTTAGCTTCTTTAGTTTCTACTGCAGTAGTTCCAGCTAATTCAGGTTCTTTAGCTTCTGTTACAGTTACATCTTCACCTTTAGTTTTCTTAGGCTTATCCTTACGCAATACTTTACGCAATGCCATGGCAACTGGTGTAACGATAACAGCCGCAAAAACAGCCTCTGGAATACCATGTGTAGCAGATAAGAAAAGAATAGATCCTAACACTTGATCTGGGCTAAGGTTCATTTTAAGAGCAAACATATCTGCGTAAAGCAAGAAGATTAAGCCCATAACCATGATTGTATGGAAGATTGTGCCCATAAATGCGGTAACGATAATACGTGGGCCTTGAGGCACTTTCCACAATACTAGATATACTAAATATGCTAAGATTGGGAACAATACACGAGGCAACACGGAAATGATCGGATTGATAAATAGTGGAGATAAGATATTAGGCGCTGTAATATTTTGCCACAAACTATAGCAACCAAAAATAAAGCCTACAAAGCCACCTACCTTAGGACCTTCTACAATGGCACCAATCAATGTTGGTACATGTAGTGTTGTTACATTGAGTGGTCCCAATGGGATGATACCATAGCCAGATAAGCCTAAAGCAATCGTAATGCCGGCCAATAAACCGATAATGGTAAGTTCACGAATAGTAATACTACTTTTCTTTTGTTTTTCAGCTTTTGGGATCTCCATAGGACTTTCCTTTTCATTATCTTGGATTGATACAGTTGAGTTATCATCCACTAGACGTTCATTGTTGTTCATAAATCCTCCTTCGCTCTCATTCCATGCTGGATATAAGTCGAAACTAGAAATTAAATACTTTCACGGCGTCGTGAAATAATACCACGCTCTACCAATGCACCAATAATTACAGCCACACCTATCATACCAGCCTCTAAAAGAGCTGGCGTTATAAATATAAGCGGATTACCTTGGTACGTTGGGAAAACGGTGGGAACTAAAGATAAAATAAATTCAGGAATGTAGCCACCATATAATATATGAGCATTCATAGCAAGCCACATAGCTGCAGTAATAACAATGCGCAATAAACGCACACCTTTATATGCTAAATCACGAGGATATAAGTAAAATACAAATACCAATAAAGATACTAGCAACAAAACAAGCTCAGCAAATAATATATTTACATTCATTGATGATGCATACATAAAATATACCATGGGATCTTGTAAATCAATATGTAGAATGGAACCGATATACAAGAACGGAATCGGTATAATATAACCAATTATATCGAGGGCTTCATCGATCATACCCCAACGGTGAGTACGGTTGAAAAACTTTGTTCCTAGTAAACCACATAGTTCAATAAGAACTTGAACAATAAAGTACACTACAAATAGTAGTAATGCTTTAGTTATACCATTGTCTACATTAAAGCTAAACGGCGTGTGAAGAAAAGAAAATACAGTCCACCACGCCCAGCTGTATGTATGATAGCCCATATACAACGGCAAGTCATCATTAAATTTAGCATTCTTTAGCCTGCGCACCATAAATGGTATCACCAGCGATAATACGGGAAATACTAATACTGGCAATGATAAGGCGCCACTTAATGAAAGTACTGTTGTAACGGCACTAACAAAGAGCGCGCAAACAAAGGTAAATTGCCAAAAACTTTTATTCATTACGGCCTCCCACTAATCGAGTTAAACCGTAAGCAACAATTAGACTAATTGTGACACCAATATACATAGACACTAAAAAAGCCACATCTCTGCCTACAGTTGGCCAGCCCCACAACATAGATAAATCTACACCTAGGAAAATGCCTTTGTATGCAATGCCATGAATGGCAATCCAACTCACTATGTAAGCAATACGGCTTATAGATTTACCATCACCAAAGGTACTGTCTTTAAACGATAAATACGCCCAAGGCATAAATAGGGATAACAACAAATACCATACTAATGCTACTGTCGCACTCGATCCATTATGAATCATATACGCAATAATCGGAATTACCACGATAAATAGATTCAAATAAAAAGATCGTTTACAAATATCTATCAAAATGTTCATATAGATCTCCTATGATATGTAATCTCTTTGTATTTTACAATAATCAAGGATAAATGTCATCAAAAAAGAAAAACCTCCACACAGGTAAATACTTACCAAGTATGGAGGTCTTTAATTAAGCTACTACAGAATCAGCTGTTACATCAATTGTAGGAACAGTTTCCTTTTGTTCTTCTTTCTTCAACAATGGAGTCATGCTTTCTAAGCCGATACCCAATGTGAATAGATTATGCAACCATGCTGTTTGGCTTGGCGGCATAATACCGAGTACACCACCACCTACAAGAGCACCATTGAAACCAACGATACCATTGTAATTTGCTTTGATGCGTTTCATCAATGCCATAGAAATGCGGCGTAAATCTACAAGAGCTTGTAAGTTATCGGAAGAAATAGTAACGTTCGCAATCTTTTGAGCAATTGGAGCGCCTTCATTCATAGCGATACCAACATGTGCTTCAGAAATTGCTGGGGAGTCATTAATACCATCCCCTACCATCATAACAGTATAGCCTTCAGCTTTAGCTTGCTTTACATAAGCTGCTTTATCTTCTGGCAATACTTCAGCATGTAATTCATCAATACCGAGTTCGTCAGCTACACGTTGTGCATTACGTTTGGAGTCACCAGTCATCATGACAATCTTTTTAATACCCAAAGTGTGTAAATCAGCTATAACTTGTTTTGCTTCCTCTCGAACAGGGTCTTTAATACAAATAACCGCTGCTAATGTACCCCCAATAGCGAGGTAAATATGGGAAGATGAATTTGGTAAATTGTTGAATTTTTCTTGTTCATCTGCAGGAATTTTTGTCTTTTCATCATCAAAGATGTAGTGAGCACTACCAATGCGTACACGGTAGCGACCGACTTTAGATGCAATACCATGAGCTACAACGTATTCTACATCGGAGTGCATTTCCTTGTGAGGCAAGTCATGATCCTTAGCAGCGCGTACAATTGCTTTTGCCATGGAGTGAGGGAAATGTTCCTCAATACATGCAGCTAATTTCAACATTTCATCTGCATCATGACCGTTGAACGGGATGATTTGTTCAAACTCAGGTTCTGCTTTTGTAAGAGTACCAGTTTTATCGAACACAATCATATCTGCTTGTGCAATTTGTTCTAAGAACTTACCACCTTTAACAGTGATACCGCGTTTAGATGCTTCTTGCATAGCGGAAAGTACTGACAATGGAATAGATAATTTTAGAGCACAAGAGAAGTCAACCATAACGAAAGACAATGCTTTCATTACATTTCGAGTCAACAAATATGTTAAACCAGCACCAATAAAGCTAATTGGAACTAATTTATCTGCCATGCGGTATGCTTGTTGTTCCATACCAGATTTCATTTGTTCAGACTCTTCAATAAGGTTAACGATTTTTTCGTAACGAGATGTTTTGGATGTACTACGTACTTCTACAATAGCTTTACCGTCTTCTACAACAGTACCTGCATATACAGAACTATCTTTATCGCGGCGAACCGCTTCTGGTTCACCAGTCATGGAGCTTTCATTAACAAGAACAACACCATCGATAACGACGCCATCCAATGGAATCACTTCGCCTTGACGAATGATAATTTGATCGCCTGCTACAACTTCGTTAACTGGCTTGCTCACTTCGATATCGTCAACTAATACCCATACTTTATCTACATTCAAAGACATGCTTTGAGCAAGATTTAATACAGATTTACGGTGAGTCCATTCTTCCAAAATATCCCCAATACCCAATAGGTACATAACAGCGCCAGCTGTAGGGTAGTCTTTTTGAAGTAAAGCGGCACCAATAGCTACACCATCAAGTACTTCGACAGTTAACTTACGTTGCCACAATGTTTTAATGGCTTTGCCGATAAATTTAATACCATCAAACCATGCCCATGCAGCTGCAATTGGTGCAGGCAACACGGCTTTTTTACCTAAGTAAACTGCAGTGCGGTTGATCATCATTTCACGGTATTTTTTATTTACCAAGCGTGGAGAATATTCGTTCAAAGCAGGTGCTTCGGACAAATCTAAATCGCGTAGACCTAGCACTGCTTCACGCACAGCATCAACATCGCCAGTATGTTTAATGGCGATTTGACTGCTACGAGTGTAGAAGGTTACATCTACAATTGCATCATTAAGGAGTAATGTATCCTCTACAAAAGCGGCTTCAGCCTCTGTAAAATGATGACCAGTTACCTTAACATGCAAGCGATTTCTGAGTTTTTTTACTACAGAAAATTGTAACATATGTGCAATCCTCTAATTATTTGTTTTCTTCAAAGATTTCTTCGTTGCGTGCTTCGTTGATTTCTTGAGCTTCTGCCAATACATCAGATGCGGATGCTTGTACTTTTTCAGCTGTTTCTAATACAGTTTCTTTAGCGCGAAGGCCAGCTGCTACGATACCAGCATATACTTTTTTAGCGTCTTTAGAAGTTAACACTTTAAGACCTACAGTACCCAATGCAAGACCTGCTGCGAATAAGTTAGCGTTTTTAAGATTTTTTTGATCGATGTTGAACATGATAACATTCCTTTCTACTAAATATGATAAAAAATTTAAATACTATATTTGAAAAGAGAAGCCATTATAGAGACTCCTCTTCTCTTCCAAAAACTTGAGTGTTGTTCTGATTACTTATCAGCACGTTTAATGCCTAATGCTTTATTGGAACCGTCACAACTGCAGTTTCCACCACAGCCAGATGATTTACCGGAGTCAGATCCACCGTCGCCACAGCCACAGCCACCTTTACCGCCTACTTGTTTAAACATTTTAGAACCAATATAAGCTAGAGCTAGAACAACTATGAGTCCTATAATAAGATTATCCATTATTTTGCCTCTTTCTCAATATCAACTAAATCACAATATCTGTCTTAGTGATAAATAAGATAAAAGCAATATCAAAAGGATATTTCCCTTTTCTCATTATCATTTAACCACGAATATTGATAATTAGCAAGTATTATTTTCAAATTAACTATAACTAAATCGCAATTATTCAATGCAGTTCTTTCAACTACCTATAAAGTGGCTAAAATACTGTATTTAATGACTCACGAATTAGAAACCTAATGCACGGCCCACATTGTAGAAGATGAAACAAGCAGTCCAAGCAAATGCGTTTTCATAGAAGAACATGAAAGCAACCCATTTCCAAGAACCTGTTTCACGTTTAATAACAGCTAATGTTGCCAAACAAGGTGGGTAAATTAAGATAAACAACATCATTGTCAAACCAATTAACGGTGTGAAATGAGGGTCATTTTGTAGGTACTCAGTCAACGGTGCTGGATTTTGATCATCGCCACCAACAGCGTAAATAGTACCTAATGTAGAGATAACAACCTCTTTAGCCGCTAAACCAGCTACTAATGATAGGCCCATTTTCCAATCAAACCCCAATGGTTCTAGCACTGGGTTGATGGCTTTACCAAAGGATGCTGCATAGGATTGTTCAATTTTTTCCGCAGCTTGTTCTTTACCAAGTTTGTCATTTTCAGCATCTAAGTTAGCACTGTTTTTATACATTGCCCATGCTGCTGGGAACAAGTCTTTATTTTTATCTTTAATATCATTGAATAATTCAGGCGCTGCAGAATCAGCTTCTACGGCTACTTCAGGTTCATCTTCTCCTGCTTGCTTAGCAGCATCAGTAGCATCTTGTACAGTAGATTTCATATCTTCAACAATTTTATCTACTGCTTCTTTTTGGTCATCTGCAGTAATGCCAAATTGTGCTAATGTAGCTGCATCTTTTACTTCGTACGCTTGAGCAACTTGTTCTTTCATTGCATCGTAATCTTTGGAGTATTCTACATCCATAGGGTATGCAGTGATAAACCAAATCAAGATGGATGCTGCCATGATGAAAGTACCGGCTTTAATAATGTACAATTTAGCACGTTCATACATATGTAACCAAGTTGCTTTCAATGTAGGCAAGTGGTAAGGAGGTAATTCCATTACAAATGGTTCAGCCTCACCAGAGAAAATGAATTTACGGAAGATTTTCGCAAAGATAACACCAAAGATAATACCTAAGAAGTATACAGAGAATACAACTAATGTACTATCCCATCCATTTGGGAAGAACGCATTAGCAAATAAGATGTATACAGGTAAACGAGCAGAACAGCTCATGAATGGTGTAATCAAAATTGTAACCATTCGATCCTTATAGTTATCAAGGATGCGAGCGCCCATTACGGATGGTACGGAACAGCCAAAGCCTAATAATAAAGGAATAAAGGATTTACCATGCAAACCACAAGCGCGCATTACGCGGTCGATAACGAAGGCTGCACGGGCCATATAACCAGTATCTTCCAAGAAGGAAATACCAAGGAATAGCAATAGAATCAATGGTAAGAAGGAAAGTACGGCACCTACACCGGCGATAATACCGTCAGATACAAGGGACTGTAATTGACCTTCTGGAATATTTTGAACTGCATAAGCTTGTAATGCAGCAAAGCCATCTTCAATCCAACCTTGAGGAATACCACCTACGATGTTTACGAACGCAAACAATAGGTACATAACAATCATGAAGATTGGTAAGCCCCAAATACGGTGTGTTAAGATTTTATCATAACGATCGGAGCGTGTTTCTATTTCTTTTGGAGCTTGTGTTAAAGATTGGTTATATACTTCAACAGCATAACGATGACGATATTCTTGGAATACTATATCAAGATCAACTTGATCTTTGATTTCTTCACGGATAGCAGCTGCCTTTTGTAAAACTGCCTCTGTATTCGCAAAGCCTTTAACTTTTTCCACCACATCTGGATCGTTTTCTAATAATTTAATAGCGATCCAACGTAGTGGATACGTTACTGTACCAGCTTCTTCAAGTGCTGCTACTAGTTCAGCAATTTTGCCTTCTAATAAATCACCATAATTAACTGTTACACCAGGCGCTTTTTGAGAAGCAGCTACGCTAATTGTTGCTTCTAACAACTCTTTTGTACCAATGTTTGTACGACCTACTGTACTAACGATTGTAGCGCCTGTTAATTCAGCCATTTTTTTAAAGTCGTATTTGATGCCCATTTCTTCAGCAACGTCAGACATGTTTAGAGCAATAACCATTGGCTTTTCAAGTTCCAACAGTTGTGCCGCTAAATACAAGTTACGTTCTAAGTTAGATGCATCAAGAACGTTTACGATTACATCTGGATTATCGTTTACGATTACATTTCGAGCTACTAACTCATCCAATGAACGTGCTGTTAAACTATACGTACCTGGTAAGTCAATAAATAATAAATCACGACCATTAAAATTAGCATGGCCTTCTTTCTTTTCTACCGTAACGCCGGCATAGTTACCAACGTGTTGCTTCGCCCCTGTGATATTGTTAAACATTGTAGTTTTACCACAGTTAGGGTTACCTGCTAAGGCAATACGAATTTGCCTATTTTCTGCCATATAGACCTCCTATTATACCTCTACATCAATCATGCCAGCTTCACTTGTACGAAGTGCTAATTCAAAGTTTTTAACTTTAACTTCTACTGGATCACCCAAAGGGGCAAACTTCATAACATGAATTTTTGTACCTTTAACAAGGCCCATGTCAATCAGACGATGTTTAACATTGCCACTGCCATGTAGAGCAACAATAAGACCAGACTCACCTGGCTTCATGTCTTTCAATTTTTTGATAGCCATATTACACCTCCTATTTATTTTTTGTACCTAACAACCTCATATTAACCACACCAAATAAGAATGCGTATTAATATCTTAAACTATTATACCAAATCAAACATTAATTTCAACAATTATTATCAATTTTAAGGTTATTTTCTATCTTATATATATATTTTTTTCTCATATTAACTATGAATATTATTTTATTATGATTCAAGATAACCCCATTGGGTATAGTATTTACCTCTCTACACTTAATTCATAGTAGAAATATAAAATAATAAAAATTACTAAGATTATCATTACTGATAACTTAATCATTCTCATTTATCTCTTTAAACTCTATTTTAATATTTATATTTTAATGTTTTTCATTCTCATAAATATTCATTAAATCGTTATTTTTCAATTTATTATCAATTAGTTGTGATTTTAATATAATTTCACACCTATTTTATTTAAATCGTCTATGGTTCCCCGCTAATAATACTGCCAAGGATAACAATTCAATTTATTTGCCCCTGCTATGTGCATAAGGTATAATTAATATAATATGTATTATAGAAAGGACTATCCATGAAATCTTTTAAAACTTTAGGCGTTTGCGATGAGCTTATCCAAGCCCTACAAAAACAAGGTATCAAGGAGCCCACGCCAATCCAAGAACAATCCATTCCTGTGGTATTTAAAGGGAATGATGTTATAGCAAAAGCTCAAACAGGCACAGGCAAGACTCTTGCCTTCTTATTGCCTATTCTTCAACGTGTACATACAGATGTACATCAAGAACAAGTGCTTATCATTGCACCTACACGTGAACTTATAAAACAAATTGCAGATGAGGCGAAAGAAATTGGAGCGATTCTAAACATAGATATCCTACCTCTTATCGGCGGTAAAACAATTGAAGCCCAATTACAACAACTAGGTCGCCGTCCACAAGTGATTTTAGGTACACCAGGTCGTCTACTAGATCACGCGAAACGAGGTTCTTTACATTTAGATTGTATTCGCCGAGTTGTACTAGACGAAGCAGACCAAATGCTTCATATGGGTTTCTTACCTGATATTGAAAGTCTCATCAGTCAAACAGATTCGAATAGACAACTATTACTATTCTCTGCAACGATTCCAGACAAAATTCGTAACCTTGCAAAGGCATATATGTCTAAACCGGTTTCTGTTACAGCTGAAGGTAAACATGTTACCCTTGAATCGATTGATCAACGTGTGTATATGATGAATCCTGAAGAAAAAACAGAACGTCTCATCAAAATGATTGAAGAAGATAATCCGTTCTTAGCAATTGTTTTCTGTAATAAACGAGAAGGTGCGGTTCGTCTATCCTATGAACTAACTGCAGCTGGTCTTAACATCGCAGAAATGCACGGCGACTTAACACAAGGCCGTCGTACTCAAATTTTGCGAGACTTTGCTAAAGCCAAAACACAAATCTTAGTTGCTACAGATATTGCAGCTCGTGGTATCGATATTGAAGGTATTACTCATGTATATAACTATGATGTACCTCGCGATGTAGATTACTACATCCATCGTATTGGCCGTACTGGTCGCGCTGGTAATTCTGGTGTGGCCGTAACCTTTGCAACACCACAAGATGAATCTTGGTTACGACGCATCGAGCGTGCCATCCAAGCAACGCTTACTAAATACACTAAAGATGGTCAAATCAAAACTAAGGGTAACGCAAGTGCTGCACCAAAACGTACAAAAGCAACAGGTAAACCTAAAGTAAGTAGCTCTTACCAAGCTACTAAGGCTAAGGCCCACAAAGCACGTGGTCATAAGGGTTCCAACACACGCCAACGCCGCACAGCTACGTCTCAAACAGGACGTCGTGGCAAACGTAGATAAGACAACATTTATATTGATTGTTTAGTAAATGAAGATATTATTTCTCTTCAAACAATATATCAACAAAAAGACGCGCACAGCATAGCTGTACGCGTTTTTTAATTATCAAACTACATTAGTATCTTCTATATATTATATATTTAACTATAATAGATTAATATTTACTTGTTTGCGTAAATACTTGGTACTCCATCTACATCGGAGCACTGAGTTTTACATTGAGATCGATTACTACAAATCCAGTTTACTCGACCTCTCACCTCTTGCTTTACAAAATAACCTTGCTTACATCGCGGACATTTATATTGTTTATCGTCATCAGATATTTCAATATTACTTTCACCATTAGGATTAACATCTTCAACAGGTTGCGTATGCTTACATGCAGGATAATTGGTACAGCCTAAAAAGGCGCCAAATTTACCATTCCGCTGTTGCAAACGGCCCTTATTACACTTCGGACAAATAGGCAAAGAAGATACATCGACACTAGTATTATCCATAGGACGTTTACGGTTTTGATTTGTTATGGTGCGAACCACATTAGGCATCATTTGACCAGAACTGCCTTGTTTATCAAAGCCCAGTTTATCAATCAAATGCTTCAAAAACTTAATCTGATCAGACAAGAAAGAATCTAATGTATCCTCACCTTCACTCATGAGCGCCAATCGTTCCTCCCAAACAGCCGTTTCATCGGGATACAACAATTCATCAGGCAATGCATCTACTAAAAGATAGCCTGTTTCCGTCGGCGATAGAACTTGCTTTTTCCCAAAAGTTTTCATAAATCCACGACTGATGAGCTCGTCAATAATATTAGCGCGAGTCGCCTCCGTACCAATACCAGACACCGCTTTTAATTGCTTTTTCAAGTCTTCGTTTTTTACAAACTTGTGAATTTCCTTCATTGCTTGTAACAAAGTAGACGGCGTGAAGCGAGATGGTGGCTTGGTTTGCTTCGCCTCTACAGAGGAATCCGTAAATAAAACAGTGTCGTTCTTTTTAACGGCTGGTAAATGATCCGCCTCTTCAGGAACTTCTTTTTTAGGATCTGATTCGGCCCCACTTTCATCCGTTAAATCCGGCTCCTCATTATCTGTTGTAGACTTAGACTTTTGTCGTTTATAGAGGGTCTTCCAGCCTTCTTCAATAACTACACGGCCATTAGCAACAAATTCTTCCTTACACTGCTCTACTACAATTTTAGTTTGCTCATAAACATGCTCTCCATAAAACTGAGCAATATAAGCTTGGCTGATGAGGAAGTAAATATTTCGTTCCTCACGAGTCAAGCTATTTATATTACAAGCAACCGTAGTCGGAATAATAGCATGATGGGCCGTAATTTTCTTTTCATTCCAAGCGCGGCTCTTAATAGAGCGATCAGCATCACTAGCCCACTGTGCTAACCGCTCATCACCTGCACTCTGTAAATTGTTGAGAATCGCATTACGATCACCATATTGATTCGGTGGTAAATATTCACAATCAGAACGAGGATAGGTGGTCAATTTCTTTTCGTATAATTTCTGTGCCGTATCAAGCACAGTTTGCGGATCATAGGAAAATGCTTTACCGGCCAATACCTGTAAGGACGACAAGGATAATGGTAATCGCTGTGCATCTTTCTTCTTAGATTTAGTAACAGCCTTAATAATACCATCTGGACCATCTTTCAACTGTTCAACTAATGCATCAGCTATAGCCTTATTGATGAGACGACCATCAGGATCTAAGCCTTTCTGCTCATCTGTAGGTTGCCATGTAGCCCAGAATACACCATTAGGATGATTATACAAAACTTTCACAGTAAAATAGTCTACTGGCTTAAATGCAGCTAACTCTCGTTCTCTACGTACAACGAGCGCCAAAGTAGGTGTCTTAACTCGCCCTATAGGCAATGTCACCTTATTGCCCTTATAGCGTTCGGCTAAAGTATATGCTCGAGATAAATTCATACCGATGAGCCAATCTGCACGAGCTCTTGCCAAAGCCGATTGATATAAATTATGAAAGTCCTTATTATCTCGTAAATCATTAAGAGCAGAACGAATAGATTTTTCATCGAGCGCATTTAGTAAAATTCGCTGTACTGGTTTTGTATTACCGACATAGTATAGTACTTCATCAACTAAAAGTTGCCCTTCCCTGTCCGGGTCACCTGCATTTACGATAATATCCGCTTTACCGATTAGATCTTTTACCGTCTCAAATTGTTGACGACTGCTATCTGTAACGAGTAGTTTCCACTCAGCTGGCACAATCGGCAGATCTTGAGGGCGCCAACGAATATATTTATCATCGTAATCGCCTGGTTCTGCTTGATGTAATACGTGACCAACCACCCAAGTCACTACATCATCACCTTGGATAAAATAGCCATTCCGCTTTTGGATATTTTTATTTTCTGGCAAGCATTTACTAATTTCGCGAGCCATGGATGGCTTTTCTGCAATAAATAACCGCATGGTCCCCCTCCTTAACATGAAGATAACGGCTAATCCCCAAGCCGTTCTATGAAATCTCATTATACTACAATTTAGTGGTCATAACTAGAAAAATCATGTATAATTTTTACGATATAGACTGTAAAAGTAGAACTGTAATATATATCTACTTATACAAACATACTAATAGAGGTGAACCATGACATTTTTAGAAGAAGTACAACGTCGTCGTACGTTTGCTATCATATCTCACCCGGATGCGGGTAAAACAACATTAACAGAAAAATTACTACTATATGGTGGTGCCATCCACTTGGCGGGTTCCGTAAAGTCTCGTAAAACTGCAAAACATGCTGTATCTGACTGGATGGAAATCGAAAAACAACGTGGTATTTCCGTAACGAGTTCGGTGTTGCAATTTGACTATGACGGTTGTCGCGTAAACATCCTCGACACGCCTGGTCACCAGGACTTCTCCGAAGATACGTACCGTACATTGATGGCTGCCGATAGTGCTGTCATGCTTATCGATGTAGCAAAAGGCGTCGAAGCACAGACGAAAAAACTATTTGCCGTATCTAAAGAGCGCGGCATTCCTATCTTTACGTTTGTAAACAAAATTGACCATTTCGGTCGTAGTCCATTTGACTTGATGGAAGAAATCGAAAATGTTCTTGGCATTCGTACATGCCCTATGAACTGGCCTATTGGTATCAATGGCGAGTACAAAGGTGTATACGATAGAGAACATGAAACTATCGAGCTCTTTGCAAAAGATGAAACACATGGTCAAGAAAAACTAGCCTCTGAAAAAGGTGCTTTAACTGATCCTCGCATGAAAGAGTTATTAGGTGATGATGTATATCAAGCCTTGCTTGATGATATTGAGTTGCTTGATGTTGCAGGCGATCCATTTGACTTTGATAAAGTTCGTGCCGGTGGATTGACACCGATGTTCTTTGGCTCTGCTATGACAAACTTTGGGGTAAAACCATTCTTGGAGAAATTCTTAGAATTGGCGCCATCCCCTGCTCCACGTCAAGCTGTAGAAGAAATAGTACAACCTACTAGTGAAGACTTCTCCGCCTTAGTATTTAAAATCCAAGCTAATATGGACCCTAACCACCATGATCGCATCGTATTCATGCGTATCTGCTCTGGCAAATTTGAAAAAGGCATGTCCGTATTACATCGACAATCCAACAAAACGATTCGCCTATCTCAACCTCAACAATTCTTAGCTACAGAACGCACTATCGTAGAGGATGCATACCCTGGCGATATTATCGGTGTTTTTGATGCTGGTACAATGGGCGTAGGCGACACATTATGCGCACCAAAGCACAAAGTAACCTTCGGTGACTTCCCTGTATTCCCACCGGAATTCTTTGCTCGCGTATCTCCAAAAGATACGATGAAGCGTAAACAATTCCAAAAGGGTATGACTCAATTGGCTCAAGAAGGTGCGGTTCAAATCTTTGAACAACCAGGTGCCCTTGACTCCTTCGTAGTTGGCGCCGTTGGTATGCTTCAATTTGAAGTATTAGAATATCGCCTTAAAAACGAATATGGTGTAGATTTACTAAATCATACATTGCCATACAGTGTAGCTCGCTGGATTGACGGGGAAGTAGATATTGCATCCTTGAAAGGTGTTGATAATGCGATGATCGTAAAAGATAATCGCGATCGCACGGTAGTTCTTATTTCCAACGAATGGCAAATGGGTTGGGTACAAGAGCGTAATCCAGATGTTACCTTCTTAACTACGCCTAAACTACATCATGAGCTATAACGCTTAAACTAACTATAATACATATATTTTCTACAATGCTAATACAATCTATAACAGCTATAACCGCTATAACTTCTAATTATTTTATGTATTAGAATATACATTTTAGTTATACCCTTATATGTATATACGGGTTAAATTTGCCCCATATGAATTCAAGAAACTAGGCAAAATAAGACTATATAATACTTTTAAAATTTAAAACTGGAATATATTTCATAGAATTATGAATTTAAGAAATATATTCCAGTTTATTTTTTTATATGTAGGAGGAAAATCACAGATTTAAGTCGAATACATATAATATGATTATGTAGGTAAGTAATTTATGATATTACTTTTTGACATATCATGTATGCTATGTATATAATTATAAATAGTTATATACATATTATATACATATAAGTATAGGTTTTAATGTTGTTGTGAGTGTTGTAAAGAAAATATATAAGATTTTTATACAGTGTATATTCTATAGTATTTTTCAACCATTCATGATACCATAAAATATAGGTTTATTTTTTTAAAGGAGTGATTTTATGCCACTAATTGACTTAGCCTTAGTCAACAATGTATGGACATTAAAACTGTCCATGATCCAAACCGTAGGTCTCGCTGTTATTACCTTGTTCATAGGTACTTGGATTAACAAACATTCACAATTTTTACAAAGAATGTGTATGCCTGCACCTGCTGTAGGGGCCCTTCCATTTGCATTTTTAACTGCTATTCTTTCTTATTACAAGATTTTAAACATTACATTTGAAGGCTCTCTACAAACATTCTTAATGCTCGCTTTCTTTACTACTATCGGTTTGATGGCTTCCTTGAAAGTCCTCAAAAAAGGCGGCGTTTTTATTATCTTCTTCTTCCTAGCTTGCGCAGTGTGGATTGTAGTACAAAATACTGCAGGCATTATGATTGCTAAAGCGTTGGGCATTGAACCAATCATCGGCATCATGGCAGGTTCCGTATCCATGATCGGCGGTCTTGGTACAGCTGGTGCCTTCGGTCCGTATTACGAACAATTACTTGGCATCCCTGGTACAGCATCTGCTGCAGTTGCAGCCGCAACATTCGGTATGGTTGCTGGTACAGTCTTAGGTGCTCCTGTAGGTGAGCGCATTATTAAAATGCACAAAGTAAAAACACCTTACCAAAATCCTGAATTATTTGAAGATGACGGTATCGACATGAGCGAAGCTCACGTTGAAATCGGAGGCAAACAATTCAACTCTCAAGATCTTTTAACTATTTGTATGTGGATTGGTCTTGCACTTGGTATCGGTACTATCGTAAGTGCTGGTTTATCCGTTCTTACTCCACTACCTGCATACATCGGCGCTATGATTTGTGCAGCTGTAATTCGTAACGTAGGTGACTTTACTAAAGCTTACAAAATCAACGATTCTGCACTTGACGCAGTATCTAACGTAGCATTGTCCTTATTCGTAACAATGGCTATCAACAGCTTGAAACTAGTTCAATTAATCGATCTTGCATTACCATTGATTACAATTTTAATAGCACAAAGTGCACTTATCTGTGTATTTGCATACCTTATCTACTTTATCTTTGGTCGCAACTACGATGCTGTTATGCTTGGCGCTGGTGCCATCGGCTTCGGTCTAGGTGCTACACCAAATGCGTTGGTTAACATGTTATCCTTGGCAGGCAAACACGGTCCATCCCCTCGTGCATGGCTCGTAGTTTCCTTGGTAGGTGCATTCTTAATCGACTTTGCAAACGCCTTCCTCATTACAACAATGGCAGGCTTCTTGTACTAATAAAAAGGACCCATTCGGGTCCTTTTTTTATGAAAAACTTATTACCATAAAGAGAGCTTATTAGATTTAAATACTATCAATCTAATAAGCTCTTTTTGCATTATACTATTTAATTAAAGAGGCCCATGCATTAGCTACATCGGCAAATTCTTGAAGAGTAAAGGTCTCTCCTCTCCGTTGACCGTCGATATTTGCTTTTGCTAATAGCTCTTCGATTCTATCTTTTGATAAGCCCGTTGTTTTCATGGTATTGGAAAATGTTTTACGACGTTGCGCAAAACCAGCTTTCACAACACGGAAGAATAGTTTCTCGTCAATGACATCTACAGGAGGTTTATCACGTAATACGCAGCGAATGACAGAACTTGTTACCGCAGGAGCTGGTAAGAAGGATTTAGGCGGTACATCAAGAACAATATCTGGCTCTGTATAATACTGAACCGCTACAGATAAAGCACCATAATCCTTTGTACCAGGCTTTGCTACCATGCGCAAAGCAACTTCCTTTTGTACCATTACAACGAGGCGCTCAATTGGTAATTTACTTTCCAATAGCGACATGATAATTGGCGTTGTAATATAGTACGGCAAATTAGCAACCACCTTAAATGGTTTATGGTTCATGATGGTCGGTACATCTAGTTTCAATACATCACCATGAACGATGCGTACATTGTCATAAGATGCTAATGTTGTATCTAATACTTCTAATAGACGACGATCAAGCTCAATAGCCGTTACATCTGCACCACTTTGTGCTAAACCTTGTGTTAAGGTACCAATACCAGGACCAACCTCTAATACAGGTTCACCAGGTGTCAACTCCGCAGCATGAACGATTTCATCGACGATGCCTCGTTTAATAAGAAAGTTTTGCCCTAGCTTTTTGCTCATTTTAATGTCGAAGCGTTTACATATATAATGTACTACCTCTGGGCTTGCAATTACTGATTCTAACATCTTAACTCCTATTTCAAACTATTTACTGCCTCTTCATAAGCATCTCGCGTTATACCGTAATGATTTAACCGATATAAAAACTGCTTACCATTTCCGTAGCCAATCCCTAATTTTGCACCGATAACAGCTCGACGAGCTGCACTATCTGGCATACCTGAAAGACCATGTCGTACTAAATCGACCATGGAAAATTCATTGGATGATTCTAAAGACTCTACATGTAATGTAGATAAAGCCTTTCTAATGGATTCTGGAGATGCTTGTTCTATGCCAATATCATCATTTGCAAAAGCTTCGTCACGAGGGACAAAGGCATGTTGTGCATTAGGGAATTTTTTCGTCAATACGCGACGAATTCGCTCCCCTGCCGTATCTGGATCAGTTAATATGATGATGCCACGCTTTTCATAAGCAACGCGAATCATATCAATAACGCCTTTTCTAAGGGTAAAACCTTCAGTTGCTATGCAGTCAGCCTCTACAGCTTGGGCAATGCGTTGGATATCAGATTTTCCTTCTACGACGATGACTTGTTTAAGCATAGTTCCTCCTTTATTCTATTAGTACATTGTAACACATATATAACATTGCTTAAATACTTATAATCGAGTAGTATAAGTAGTGTAATATATAAAAGGAGGCCTATTATGACCTTACAACAATTAAAGTATGTCACAACAATTGCCAATATAGGTAGTATTAGTGAAGCTGCCAAGAGATTATTTGTATCTCAACCTAGCCTTACAAAGGCCATTAAAGAATTAGAGAAGGAAATGGGCATTACCATTTTCGATCGTACCAATAAAGGTATTACTGTTTCTAAAGAAGGAGAACGTTTCCTCGGCTATGCACGCCAAGTCCTTGAGCAAGCGGCCCTTTTAGAGGAGCAATACAAGAGCCAAAGCGGCGGGAAAAAACAATTTTCCGTTTCTACTCAACATTACTCCTTTGCAGTTAATGCCTTTGTAGAGCTTTTAAAAGGTGCAGGTATCGATCAATACGATGTATCCTTGCGCGAAACACAAACCTATGAAATCATCGACGACGTAGCTCATATGAAGAGTGAAATCGGTTTGCTCTATTATAATGATTTCAATCGTCCTGTATTAGAAAAATTAATTCATACCAACGAATTAACTTTTACAGAATTATTTACGGCTCACCCTCATATCTTTATCGGTAAAACACATCCGTTAGCCAATAAAGATGTAGTTTCTATGGATGAATTAGAAGAATATCCATATATCTCCTTTGAACAAGGGGATCATAACTCCTTCTATTTCTCTGAAGAAATTTTCAGTACCGTTGTACGTCCAAAACACATCCGCGTTCGCGATAGAGCATCTTTATTTAGTCTATTACTTGGACTTGATGGGTACACTGTATCAAGTGGTGTAATCGACAAAGAGGTTAATGGTGAAAACATCATCTCTGTGCCGCTTGCAGAAGAAGGCTTGATGCACATTGGCTATATTACTAACAACAAAATGCAACGCAGTCGTTTAGGCCAAGAATATATTCAAGCCTTAGAACAATACGTTGGCAACTATGGCAGACATATTCAACTGCCAGACGATAAAAAATAATTAGAAAATTATAGTATTAATAGAGTTGTACATTTTAATAACTCTAGGCGAATTAAATAATTGTATTAAATAGTATGTTGAAAGCACTCTCTTTTATGAACTGCCCCAAAATTGGACACAATTTTGAGATGCAGCTCATTTCAGGAGAGTGCTTTTTTATATCTAGATATAACTTAATAAACAAATTTATACGCCTATATAGCTTTAGGTTATACACAACGCTAAGATATAGATATTTTTACATATACTCATACTTCGTTATAATAAACCTATCGAAATTATCGGTTTTACCGTTTATATAAGGAGGATTACTATTATGTCCAAACAATTAGCACCATTCCACTTTGATATTGTAGGTTCTTTCCTACGTCCTGAAGAATTAAAAGAAGCTCGCGAAGCTTTCAATAATGGAAATATTTCTAGAGAAGAATTAACAGCCGTTGAAGATCGTCTCATTACAGACCTCATTCAAAAACAAAAGGCTGCTGGCCTACCAGTTATTACAGATGGCGAGTTTCGTCGTGCCTATTGGCATCTAGATTTCATGTGGGGATTTAACGGCGTAAAAGAAATTGAACTGGAACACGGTTACAAATTCGTCGGTCAAGAAACAGCGCCAGGTTCCCTCGCCCTTACTGGCAAAATTACGGGGACAAACCACCCATTCGTTGAACATTTCAAATTTGTAAAACAATTTGAAGACGAAAATACTACGGCACGTCAAACAATCCCAGCCCCATCTCAATTCTTAGCGGAATTATTCCGTGAGGATAACGGCATTACGACACGCTCCTTCTACCCTGATTTAGAAGAACTCATTCAAGACATTGCCGCTGCGTATCGTCAAGTTATCAAAGATTTGTATGACGCTGGTTGCCGCAACATCCAGTTTGATGATTGTACTTGGGGTATGTGCTGTGACCACGCTTACTGGACAGGTCGTCAAAAGGATAAAAGCGTAACCATTGAAGGCGAAACAGCTAAATATTTGCGCTTAAACAATTTGGCCCTAGAAGGTCGCCCTCAAGATTTAGCCTTCACTACTCATGTATGTCGTGGTAATTACAACTCTACTTGGGCTGCTAGCGGCGGTTATGAACCAGTTGCCCCTATTCTATTCGCCAAAGAAAATGTAGATGCTTATTACTTAGAATTTGACGATGATCGTTCCGGTGGCTTTGAACCATTGCGCGAAGTATCTCCTAACAAGAAGGTCGTATTAGGTCTAATTACATCTAAACGTCCAGAATTAGAAGACAAAGAAGTTATTAAAAAACGTATTCAAGAGGCTACACAATATATTCCTCTCGAAAGACTTGGCTTATCTCCTCAATGCGGCTTTGCTTCTTGTGAGATTGGTAACCAATTGACCGAAGAGGAACAATGGGCTAAACTAGCATTAGTTAAAGAAATAGCTCAAGAAGTATGGGGTGATTAAATGAATGAACATACTATATATTTAGGAGGCGGTTGTTTCTGGGGCCTGCAAGGATACATCAAAAAAATCGAAGGCGTCCTTTCGACTGAAGTAGGCTATGCCAATGGTCCTACTGAAAATCCAAGCTATGAAGATGTATGTCACAATAGTGGCCACGTTGAAGCCCTCAAGGTGACCTACGATGCAGACACACTTTCCTTGGACCATTTGATTCAATATTTCCTACGTGCTATCGATCCATTTAGTGTTAATAAACAAGGCGGTGACGTAGGTATTCAGTACCGTACTGGTATTTACTATACGGATACAGCAGATAAATCTATTATTGAAAGCACCTTAGCCCGTGCGCAAGCCTTTGAAGGCAAACCCTTTGCTATCGAAGTGTTACCTTTAGAGAACTACTACTCTGCGGAGGAGTATCATCAAGATTACTTAGATAAAAACCCTAACGGTTATTGTCATATTCCATTAGACCTATCCGATGAGCCACTTATCGATGATAATGCGTTTAATAAACCTTCTAAAGAATCTTTAGATACACTATCACCACAAGAGTATGAAGTTACCCAAAATTCTGCTACAGATGCTCCTTTTAGTCATGAATTAACAGATGAATTTAAAGCAGGTCTCTACGTAGATATTACTACGGGAGAGCCCCTCTTCGTATCATCACATAAATTTAATTCTCATTGTGGTTGGCCAAGCTTTACAAAGCCAATCGCTAAGGATGTTATTAAATACTATCAAGACGACTCTCATGGTATGAATCGTATTGAAGTGCGCAGCCGCATCGGTAATGCTCACTTAGGCCATGTATTCGAAGATGGGCCTAATGGCTCCCTTCGCTACTGCATCAATGGATCTGCCTTAACCTTTATTCCTAAAGAAGAGTTAAAAGGCACAAAATACGAATATCTTTTACCGTATATTGAAGATTGGGTTATAGGACAAAAAGTGTTGCTATTTTAGTCCCAAAGATTGGTAAATAGGCGATCATAATTATGCAAATCACTCCAAACAATAGCATCACCCCAAGTCGGAATAGAAGCTTCTAACCTAGATTGTTCATGTATGGTATGATATATATCAGAAATACTCTTGTTGGTCGGCATAACCTTAAGTATTTCTGCATTAGAAAGCGGGTTTGGTGAGTGCATATAGCACCACCAGAACACCGCTTTTATTCGTCTTTCAATAGACATTCCTCTATGATTACGTAACATAGTGCGTAACTGAGCATTTACACCACCTTCTATACGATTATTAGTAGCTGGGCAGGCACATGTTAACGATGCATCTAAGTAAGTAAATAAACATCTTTTGTTAATCAATTTAACTAAGGAATTTTCTGCTTTTATAAGTCGTTCATGTTTAGGTCGTATCGTACCATTTTCATCAACTGTTATTTCTGATAGGAATACTCTATGTCGTACTTTCCATGACATAACGTTTTGTACCCACTTTATAGCATGATCTTGCGTGTGTATTGTTAATAAATCCCTTGCAATTCCATATAACTCACAACCAGCAATCGTTTTAGGACGTATTGTTGTATAGCGTTTTACTTGTTGAAATGCATGAAATAAGCATCTTTGTAGTTTGGCTTTCGGCCAAACTTTTTTTAATGCCTTTTGAAAGCCGGTACCACCATCGGATATAACTACTATAGGTGATGAAATACGTCGTAATAAAGCCTCCCAAGCCTTAGAATGCTCATATCTACAAACATACCAGCCTAAGACATGCGTCTCATTACAACAGATTAAAATACAAGCATTTCTAGCTAAATAAATACCATCAACAAATACCACACTACTTGATGATTCAACTTTTGGTGGTAATGGCCAAAGCTCCCAAAACTGTGATGTTTTTCTACGAAATGAACGTCCATCGCCAGCCATATCTAACTGTGTGTGTTTACCAAATAACCAATCCAAAAATATCTGTAAATTATTGTTAGTTTTATTCACTTTATTTGTGAATGAGTAAGAACATTGATTACAATACCAACGTTGAGAACCCGCATTTGTTTTACCATTTCTCTTACAGACGAAACCACAATTAGGGCATCTGACTAGTTTCATAATTATACTCCTTCTAAAAAATATATCTCTTTAGAAAGATAAAACCTCATTTGAGTCAGTAAAATCAAGGAGTTTCAGACTTTTTAGCAACACTTTTTGTCCTATATGTAAAAGTTACTCAAAAAGATAAAATGCCGATGGAGCTAGTATTTAACTAGTTCCATCGGCATTAATAGCAACACTTTTTGTCCTATAACCCTGAAGATTAAATAGCAAAAGACGACTTACCAATGTAAGTCGTCTTTTTTAGTATTTTTAACATAATTTAGTCTAAAACGTACACTGTTACGTCTTGACGCCCAAACTCCATAGCCTCGCCGTAGGAGTCCATTACAAGGTCAATTTTATTGCCTATAATAGCACCACCTGTATCAGCTGCAATAGCTTCACCGTAGCCTGGAATAAACAAGCGTGTACCTAATGGAATAACATCAGGGTCAACAGCAGCAATACCACGAACTGCAGGAACACCTGTAGCCGTAATACCCAAACCATCTCCATCGCCTGCTAGGTAAGCAGATGCTTCCATTACGATAGCCCGAGATGCACGACCCGCTACATTACGAGAAGTAGTCACTTCACGGGTACCTTCTTTAATAATGGTAGGAACCATTGCGCGTTGTGTTACTTTAGATATGTCATTTGTTTTAATAACTGTACCATTGCTATATAATATTTCACGTTGTACTCGTTCTAACCCAGGTTGACCAACTTGAACAACCTCTTCTTCACCTTTAGCCATTGTATCATCTTTTTGACGGATAACCTCAATAGCAACTTCTTGATCCACTGTAGATAAAGAACGACTTGTTACTTGAGCAATTGTAATATGTGTACCACTTAATACAGAACCATTTGCATCACCTACAACTACATAGTTAGGTATTTTAAAGCCGAGCTCATTAGCAACGCCTTGAGCCGTTGTTTCTGTAGTGAAAACAGCTCTTGTTCTACCATTCACAGTTACATAAACTGGAATAGCGCGAACAACAGTTAGTGTTGTACCATTTTGAACTGATGTAGAGCTGGAAATAACTTTATCATTTGGATTTAATTTAACCCCAGCGTCGCGTACGATGCCTTCGTTAGAATTTAAATGCGTTCTAACAGTGTGTGCTGCACCATCTACCATAACGGTAACGGTTTTATCATTATAAGAAAAACCTGTCATAGTTACAGCTGTTACAATCAATCCGGCAACAACAGACGAAATATATCGTTTGTGTGTCTTATGAATTCTCATGTTGTAATCCCTCCTGTAATGGTATTATTCTACTACAGATAGATATAACCTGTCAAACGCATTAGGTTAACAATAAGACTCAAACATACATAATTACTGATTTTTCATATTATATTTTTTAGAGTTTTACACAAAAAGTCCACTGTATACGAACATATCGATATTTTTAAGTACAATACAATATATTCCGAATTGTGTACATATATACGACACTCATACCATATATAGTATACACAGTTTTTTTATTACCAAAATTGTATTTTTATGTGTTTTTAAATTGTTACCAAGATTTTCAACATTTTCTAAAACTTCATTTTTATCTCATTTTCAAATAGATATACATAGAAAAAAGCCTGTATAAACAGGCTTTTTTCGTACTACATAGTTGTATTAAAATTCATAATACTATCTATAAGTCAAAATTCATCACTTATTCATCTTCAGCATTGGTTGTAGACGTTCGATGACGGTCATCGACTCCTTACGTTCATTCTCAATAGCTGCTTTCATAAGCTCTTCTTGAGCAGAAATTGGATACTCTCGATCATTAATCTTGCGATAGGAACCATCAGCTCTCATAATATGAGCTTTTAAGGTATCTTCCAAATAAAGATCCAATATGCCCTTCACACGTTCTTTATGACGCTTATCTTCAATAGGAACCATGAGCTCTACACGTTCATTTAAATTACGAGGCATCCAGTCTGCGCTAGATAAATACAGACTTTCATTGCCACCATTACGGAAATAAAATAAACGATGATGTTCTAAGAAACGACCTACTATGGAGCGAACCGTAATATTATCACTTACACCGGCAATACCAGGACGAAGTGTACAAATACCGCGAACGATGAGCTCAATACGAACACCTGCAGTAGATGCTTCATATAGCTTGGCAATAACGTTTTTATCAAGTAAGGAGTTCATCTTAGCGATGATATAAGCATCCTCCCCTTTTTTAGCCAATTCAATTTCACGATCAATCAGTTCTATAATTTTTTCCCGTAAATTTAAGGGCGCTACGATAAATTTATTCCAAATTGGCGGATCAGAATAGCCAGAAATCAAATTGAAGAAGCGAGATGCATCGTCACCATATTCATCATTACACGTAAATATACCACAGTCAGTATAAATTCGAGCAGTTTTGCCATTATAGTTACCTGTAGCAAGATGAACATAACGCCTTATGCCATCATTCTCTCTACGTACCACCATAGTGATTTTAGAGTGTGTTTTAAGACCTTTCAACCCATAAATTACATGACAGCCGGCTTTTTCAAGGCGACGGGCCATTTGAATGTTATTTTCTTCATCAAAACGAGCCTTAACCTCCATAAGAACGGTAACTTGTTTTCCATTATCTGCAGCCTTAATTAAGGATGCAATAATTGGAGAATCACCACTTACGCGATACAAGGTTTGTTTAATGGCAAGCACATCAGGATCAACTGCAGCTTGAGCAATAAACTGTTCAACTACAGTAAAAGATTCAAAAGGATGATGAACAAAAAGATCTTGTTTGCCAATTATAGAGAACAGACTTTCACCTTCATGATCAACTAATTCACTAGGAATCTTGGAGTCAAAAGGCTCGTACCGCAGTTCATCTAATCCAGGATAGTTGCAAAAATCAAAGTACATACGACAGTCCAAGTGACCATCAATACGATATACATCCTTTTGTTCAAGCTCAACACTTGTAAGAACAAAGTCAAGCAAGTGGCCTTTCACATCCCCACATACTTCTAAGCGCACCGCATCACCACGACGGCGACGACGCAAGGATTCCTCTACCTCCGATAGTAAATCCGTTGCCTCTTCTTCATCAATTTCTAAGTCCGCATCACGAGTGATACGGAATACCATATAATCTTCAATGCCGTAACCTTGGAAGAATTGATTAGCATAGTAGGTAATAACATCCTCTAAGTAAACAAATCGATGTTCTTTATTACTTCTACTTGGGATTTCAATAATACGATCTAGTACAGATGGAATAGGCAAGATAGCAATCTTATAATCCTTTCTTCCATCCGGTAATATTTGAAAGATACGCACAATAGCATTGATAGTATGATTTGTTAAAAACGGAAATGGATGTCCAGAGTCAACGGCTAGTGGCGTTACAACAGGATAGATATGTTCCTCAAAGTAATGACGTAACCAAGCTTTTGATTTTACATCGAGTAGATCCGGTTGAGTAAAGAAGAAACCGTAGTTTTCAAGTTCAGTGAGCACATTGTTTAAATATGTACTTTGCATAGAAACGAGTCGTTGTACAGACTCATCAATGGCCTTTAATTGTGCCTTTGCATCCATATGCGCAGCATCATATTTAACGATACCATTTACCACTTGATGTCGTAGACCAGCCACTCGAATCATAAAAAACTCGTCTAAATTTGAGCTAGCGATAGCAATAAAGCGTAACCGTTCTAATAAAGGCGTATTGCTATCTATCGATTCTAATAGTACACGCTGATTAAACTTTAACCAAGATAGTTCACGGTTAAAATAGTATTTTGCATTACTGAACATGGCGGTCACCTCCTCTTACTAACTTAATTTCCATACCAAAGACTTCTGTAAAATATTCAGAGTCACCTATAAATGTCCACCATTCTAAAGAGATATCTTCATTAGTCCGGCAGAATACATATAATACATTATCCCGCTCCTCTAAGGTAACATCTGAAATCTTTTGATTACTGCCCGCATCAAGGGCACAAGCTACGCGAATGACAGCTACTAACTTTGTCACTTGAATCTTTTGCAATTCGGTTAGTGCATTAAAGTAAGCATCGTCATCAGATGGTGTGCCTTTGTAGTGATAATATACAACATTGGCCACTACTTGTTTTTCTTCTTCTGAAAGTCCAAAAATATCTGTACCCATCACGATATGATAGGCATGCTCCCCATGATTCCGCAAATTTACAAATTTACCTACAGAGCAAAGGATAGCGGCTATACGACATAAATAGCCCCACCGCTCTGGTAAACCTTTGTGCCGTAAAGTTTTACAGAATAATGAACTAAATCGTTCTACCTCAGCATCGTGAATGCTATCGGTATGATATCTATCTGCAACAGCGCGAGCTAATTGAGCGTTTTGCTCACGTAGCTGGTACATAAACGGATTGTTTTCAGCCTCTACACCATAAAACCAGCTTACACCTTGGGAGAAGGAGAAGCTACTAAAAATCAAAGATTTAGGTTCTATAGCCGTAATGATTTCATTAAATAAAATCATGGTAGGCATCAGAATATTAGCCTTATACTCTGGCAATTTATACCGGTTCATTAGCTTGGTAGCCGTTACACCATCAAAGGAGTTAATGAGGCCTTTAAATCGTTCAGGTTCAATAGTAATAATATCGTCCTTATTACTTTCATCCCCCATGAGACGAGCCATATACTGAGCTTCATCACCAGATAAAATGACACTATTAATATTGAAAGTTTGAAGTTCCTCACGTAATGGGCCAATCATGCGATGCAAATATTCAGTAATTGCCATAGGAAACGACGTAGAAGAACGTTGGTTACGGTTAAAGGATTCCATAACGCGCAAGGAACCACTATGCATATTGCGTTGGAATAATAAACTTTCACCACGCCATACTGTTAATCCCACGCCACCAGATGTAATATCAAGGAACAACGTCGCCTTGGTAGGATCCGTCAAGCGATACTGATTCGTCATCTTATAGTATAGCAAGGCATATTTGTAATATACCTCTTTTGGCATGTCGATAACGTCAACACGCATACCTGTTTGGATATAGATTTGATCTAGAATACTACGGCGATTAGCAGCCTCACGAATTACGGTTGTCCCATATAGTCTAGAACGAGTTACACCATAATCTGCCATTAATTGCTTGTAACCTTTTAAAATATGACAGATTTCTTCTATCGTTTTAAAGCTTAAGCGAGACGTTTGAAATAATTCCTCTCCAAAGGTTACTTCTCGTGCCGCATGATCGATAATACGTACATCATCGATGTCCCTATATTCTACAATAGTAATGCTCATACTACTGGAGCCCACATGTAATACTGCATATCGTAATGCTTTTGGTAATGCCATTATGCCTCCTTACGAGCTTCCGTCCACTCTATTTCTAACTCTTTTTTGAATTCTTTTTTGAAGGATTTTGCTAATTTTTCAACAGCCGCTTTCGTAACGCTCACATCGCGACCTTCTAAATAGTGTACCTTTAAGGCCACACTAGTATATTTAATAGCTACCTCTAATCGTCGAATAAATTGTTCATGACTTTCATCGAGAGCCTCAGCCAAGGCTAAGATAATAGATAATTTTTGACCTAATGAGCGTTGATCTTGATCTAATAATTTACCATATAAGAAGTTTTTATACTCTTTAGGTGTCAATCCATGGGAGTTCATAACTAAGAAAGCACTAAAAGCTTGTTCTACGTGAGAAATGCCATATAAATTACTATTTACAAGCATGTAACAACCATGACGTGCGTGGCTATAGTAATTAACCCGTTTACCAATATCATGAAGTAGGCCAGCCGTAATTAAGCATCTTCTTGCGTTGTTATCTGCTTTATGAAGTGACTCTAATTCATCAAATAAGGTTGTAGCTAAACCAGTAATATATTTGGCGTGTACTAGCTCATGTTTAGTCATGCCTAACAGTACATTTTCAGCAGAATGAACTAATATATCATCGATAATAGGATTTCCACCTAAATAATGTGTTCCATAGTAGTCATAGAATAAACCTTCACGTAAACCACAACCACCAACAACGAGAGTTTTAGTATTTACGTAGTTAAATAATTCTTCCACGATGGTAAGGCCTGCGATAATGATATCTGCACGCTCTGAAGACAAACCACTTATCTTTTTACGCTCCTCTAAAGATTTACCTTTTACGTCTTCGAAAATTTCATGGAATCGATGATATGGTATTTCATAGTTATGGAGTTTTGTAATAGGATACGATAACTTTCGTTGATCCATTTTAGCTATATTACGTGCTGTACCACCAATGCCAAGGAGTGGTAATTTTACATTGCGAAGCCAAGTATGTTCTTTAATTACTTTCCTCACTGCTTTAGTCATTTTTTCAAGCTCTTTAGGGGTATACTCCTCCCCCTTTTGATACGTGCCTGTCAAGGTAAGTGCACCAATTGGCAAACTTATAACCTCTGCAATATGACGATCTCGTACTAGGGTTACCTCCGTACTTGCCCCACCTAAGTCAAAGATGATAAAGTCTTTGAGTCCAATGGTATTGATGACACCAAGAAAGCCTAATCGAGCCTCTTCTTCACCTGCAATGCACTCTAAATCTAGACCTGTTTGTTCTTTTACAGTCTTTATAAATATATCGCCATTTTTAGCAAGGCGTACGGCAGCCGTAGCAACAGCTTTAATCGTATCAACATCCATAGCTTCCGCCATATGAACAAAGGCTTTCAAAGAACGCAAGGAACGTTCCATTGCCTCATTTGTTAATTTCTGTGTGCCCCACATATTTTCACTGAGGCGCACACTATTTTTTTCTTGATATATCAGTCTATAGCTACCTGTTTTTGAAATCTCATAAATGACAAATCGAACAGAGTTAGAACCTAAATCTATAAATGCAATACGTTTCATCCTACTACCCTCATCCTACTACGTGTTCAGTATGAATATACTTTAGTATACCATAGAAAAACGCGATTCTCACCGCAAAGGGAGAATCGCGTTTTATAATTTATATTTCTATATAGTTTTAATCTCTATTCCATAGCTACGACCATGAGAACTTGTCTTACATTTAGTCAATTAGAAATATTGTATACTAGTATGTTTCTAATCAATACCAAATACTCGTTTACCATTATTGAAAGTAATTTCACAGAACTCATCTACATCGATACCTTTTAGACGTGCAATTTCCTCTGCCACAAATTGAGTTTTGCTAGGATCATTGCGACGTCCTCTAAATGGAGGTGGCGTCAAATATGGTGAATCTGTTTCAATAAGTATTCTATCTAAGGGTACTTGGCGAGCTACTTCCTTAAGATTAGTAGACTTAGGGAATACTACAGGACCGGCAAAGGAAATATAGAAGCCTAATTTAATAGCTTCTTTTGCCATTTCCCAGCTACCAGAATAGCAGTGGAAAATGCCCCAATTATCCTTACCTTCATTGCGCAAGATATTCATAATATCACCATGTGCATCGCGGTCATGAATAATAATTGGCAACTCTACTTCACGAGCTAACTCCAACTGACGAATGAATACGCGTTTTTGTGTTTCACGATCTGAGAAATCATAGTAATAATCTAAACCAATTTCACCGATAGCACGTACCTTATCGTTATTGAGTGCTTGCTCCTTATAGAACTCATAGTCTTCCTCTGTAAAATCTTTAGACTCATGAGGATGTGTGCCTACCGCAGCATAAAGACGGTCATACTGTTTTGCTAACGCTAAACCAGATTCAACGGTACTGCGGTCTACACCAGGAATCATGATGTATTCTACGCCTGCATCAAAGCAAGCTTGTAACATCTCATCACGGTCATTATTGAAACGGCCGTCATTCACATGAGCATGTGTATCAAAGAGTTTCATTATTTAACCACACTTCCTGCTGGTAAAGATTCAATATTTGTTACCTCTAAATGTTCTTCCCAGTCAGATGCGGACAAAATCATGCCATAAGACTCGATGCCCATCATCTTCTTAGGAGCCAAGTTAGACAAATAAATTACCTTTTTACCAACCATAGCTTCTGGCTCGTAATATTGAGAAATACCACTTAGTACTGTGCGTTCTTCAATGCCGATATCCAATACAAATTTCAATAACTTTTTGGATTTAGGCACTTTTTCACAGCTAACCACTTTTGCTACTCGAAGATCGAGTTTCTCAAAGTCATCGTACGTAATATTTTCTTTTAATGGTGGAATATTAGATGTATCTACAGCCTCTTTAGCTTCTGTTGGAGTAGCTTCTACCATTTCAGGGATTTCAAAACGTGGGTAAATAGGTTCACCTTTCACAACTTTTGTACCTGTTGGCAATGCACCCCAAGTTTTAGCGTCTTCTAATGTAGCCTCACCAAAACCTACAAGACCTAATTGATCCCAGATTTTCGGAGCCCCTACAGGGATAACAGGGCTTACTAAGATAGCAATGATGCGCAATGCTTCCGCTAAATGATACATAGTAGATTGAAGACGAGCTTTATCGTTAGCGTCTTCAGATTTAGCCAATACCCAAGGCATTGTTTCATCGATGTATTTATTCATGCGACCAATAAATGCCCATACGGACTTAATAGCTTTATTAAGCTCCATATTTTCCATAGATGCTTCAAAGTCTTTTACAGTTTGAACTGCTAATGCAGATACGTCGCGATCTAAATCGTCCATATCATCGCATTTTGTAATCACACCGCCATGATATTTTTCAATCATAGCAATAGTGCGGTTCAATAAGTTACCTAAGTCATTAGATAAGTCAGCATTGATTTTTGTAACGAAATTAGGCAATGTGAAGTTACCATCATTGCCAAGCGTGATTTCACTTAATAAATAATAACGCAAAGAATCTGCACCATAGGTATCGATCAATGGAATTGGGTCAATAACATTCCCCAAAGATTTACTCATCTTTGTACCGTCAACGATCATCCAGCCGTGACCAAATACCTTTTTAGGCAATGGCAACTCAAGGCTCATGAGCATCATAGGCCAAATAATTGTATGGAAACGTACAATTTCCTTACCTACTAAATGGAGATCTGCTGGCCAGTATTTTTTGTATAATTCGCCATCCCCATCAAATGGAGATAGTGCACTAATATAGTTTACTAATGCATCGAACCAAACATACACAACATGTTTAGGATCGAATGGCACTTTGATACCCCAATCAAAGGATGTACGAGAAACAGCCAAGTCTTCAAGACCTTGTTTTACGAATTGAATCATCTCGTTACGACGAGATTCAGGTTGAATAAAATCAGGGTTTTCTTCGATAAATTTCAACCATTGATCAGTATATTTACCGAGTTTGAAGAAATAACTTTCCTCTTTAACGCGCTCTACAGGGCGACCACAATCCGGACAAGTATGATTAGGCCCTAGCTTCTGCTCTGTCCAAAATGTTTCGTCCGGTGTGCAATACCAACCTTCATATTCAGCCTTGTAAATATCGCCTTTTTCATAAGCTTTTGTAAAGAGCTCTTGCACTACCTTTTCATGGCGTTCATCAGTAGTACGAATGAAGTCATCGTTAGAGATATGCATCTTCTCCCACAATGCTTTGAAGCCATTTACGATATTCGTAGTGTATTCAAGAGGTGTAATACCTTCTGCTGCTGCAGCACGTTGAATCTTTTGACCATGTTCATCAGAACCAGTCAAGAAACGTACATCATAACCTGCTAAACGTTTGAAACGAGCAATCGTATCGGCTACAGATGTACAATACGTATGTCCAATGTGCAACTTAGCACTTGGATAATAAATAGGTGTCGTAATATAATACGTTTTTTTTGTGTCTCCCATGATGAGTCTCCTTCTAACCTTCGAATGGGAAGGTTTAACGTTCTACAATATTATATACATCCCGGCGGGAAACGTTAAATCGCTTTGCCACCTGGCGAATTGCTTCTTTTTTAGGCACCCCTGTTTCTACAAGGGCTTGTACAGCATCTACATAAGATACTGGTTCATCTGACACTTCACTAATGTCAGATTTCACTGTATCAGCACCCCCTACGATGAGGACGAATTCCCCTTTATAGGTGAGCTGTTCTAAATCATTTACAAGACGTTCCAAATCGGTGCGCACAAAGGTTTCAAACTTCTTAGTCAACTCCCTTGCCACCGTAATAGAACGATTGCCAAAGGCTTCATACATATCTTGTAAGACCTCCTGCAATCGATGGGGGGCTTCGTAAAACATCAAAGTTCCCGTCGCTTGTGAAAGTCGCTGTAGTTCTTCAATCCGATGTTTACCCCGTTTAGGTAAAAAACCTGCAAAGGTAAAGGATTTCGTATCTAATCCTGATGCAATTAGCGCTGTTAACGCCGCATTTGCACCGGGTAATGGCACTACCGTTATGCCTTCTTCAATCGCTTTTGTTACTAGGTCAGCCCCTGGATCAGATATAGCGGGCATACCCGCATCACTAACACAAGCAATAGACTGTCCCTCTAATAAAAGCTTAATAATATAAGCACCCTTTTCGTCCTTATTATGTTCATGATAAGAAATCAAAGGCTTCTTAATATCAAAGTGTTTTAACAATATACCCGTATGGCGCGTATCCTCTGCGGCGATAGCATCGACTTCACCTAGGATGCGAACTGCACGATACGTCATATCTTCTAAATTACCTATCGGTGTAGGCACCAAGTATAAGGTGCCCCATTCGTTATCGTTCATACCAAGAGGACACCTCCTTCGTGTACACATTAGGATTCTCGTAAACGATAAGTGGCGGCTCTAACACAAGTCCAGCCTGACCTTGATAAATAGCTTCAATTAGCACAAGTTTCGCTGGTTTATCTATCATACCGTGAATAAATCGAATTCGCTTAGCTTGAAAGTTGGCTACTTCTAACTCATGTAGCACATATTGTAAGCGACTAGCACTATAAATCATCCACAAGCGCCCTTTACACTTAATAAAGGACTGTATAGCTTTCAAAACCTCATCCAATGTTGTATGTCCATCATGAAGTGCCAAAGCCCGCTCTTCAGACGTAGGTTTTGCACCACTTTCAGAATCATAAAAAGGGGGATTTACAATAACGCCATCAAAGGGCTTATCTTGTATATCTCGGTAAGATATATGTCGATAATCGCCGCACAACATCTTTACCACATCTTGTTTACCATTGTGCTCAACACTGCGCTGAGCTAACTCAATAAGAGTTTCGTTAATATCTATACCCGTTATATGCCCCGCCCCTAAAGACGTCCCTATGAGCGGCATAACACCCGTTCCCGTTCCAAAATCAACATAAGTATGACGACTATTAAAACGGCAAAAGTGAATGAGTGCTATAGCATCAAAGGAAAAGCGAAACATATCAGAACGTTGATAAATCTGTAAGCCATCTATAATTAAATCATCAAGTCGTTCTTGATCATTCATCAGGCAATGCCACCTCGGACCATTTCAAATCAATAGTACGGCCAGCTTCTAGCTGTACCTTCACCGTATGTTTATGGTGATTTACCTTTAAGACCTTACCAATACCTTCATCAGTTACAACCTCTTTACCAATCCCAGGAGGTGCAACCTCTTGAGGAGCTTGAGGGCGTTCCTTCTTCACATATAGGTCGCCACCTTTTTTATATAAATCATCTTCGTAGTTAAGACAGCACATTAAACGACCACATACACCTGAAATTTTTGTAGGATTCAGACTCAAATTTTGGTCTTTAGCCATTCGAATCGATACAGGTGTGAAGTCACCTAAGAAGTTAGAGCAACATAAAGGTCGACCACAAGCGCCAATACCATTTAAAACCTTAGCCTCATCACGGACGCCTACTTGACGCAACTCGATGCGAGTTCTAAATACTGTTGCTAAATCCTTAACTAGCTCACGGAAGTCGATACGACCCTCCGCAGTAAAGAAGAATATAATTTTATTCATATCGAATGTGTATTCCACATTGATGAGCTTCATTGGTAACTTACGTTTTCCAATTTTTTCGAGACAAATTTCAAAGGCTTTTTCTTCGCGCTCTTTATTTTTCTCGATTTGTTTCAAATCCTTTGGAGTTGCCTTTCTAATAACAGGCTTAACAGGGGCTACAACAGCATCTTCAAAGACCTCTTTTGGTCCAATCACAACCGTACCGTATTCAACGCCACGTGCCGTTTCAACGATAACCCCATCTCCAACAGATAATTCTAATTGTTCAGGCAGAAAATAATAAATCTTACCTGCCTTTTTAAAGCGTACGCCAACTATGGTTAGCATTTAATCCTCCTCCCGAGCATCATGAAGGGCGATACTAAGACCGTCCACCACGAGAGCGGTTTTTATATGTAAGCGCAAAGCACGTTCTGCTTGCAATGTTTCGGGAATAACCTCTGACAGTGCTTGCATAGACCAGCGCGGTAATAATCGTAATAATTGAGTTTTGTACATAGGTACTTGTAATTGTCCGTCTTGGGCCCCCATTTTAAGAGCCATCATGTCTCTACTCACAAGACGTAGCCAGTGCATTAACTCTGTTAGACTTTCACGAGGTAAGCTTTCACAAGCTAGCGAAATCATAGAAAACCATCTCGTTTCGTAGGCGAGCATATCCATTACTTTAACTGCTAACTCTAGCATTTCAATGCGACCTTGAGTAGCCAGTTTCTCCACTAATTGTGGATTGCCATGACCTGCTAACAAAGCCTGCTCAATATCACCAGTAATTCCACGAGCTACAAGAGCCTTCCGAATCGTATCTACATCAACACTGTTAAAACCAACGCCCATACATCTAGAAATAATGGTTGGCAATACGGTGTTAATCTTGTTCGTAATTATGATGAAATACACCTGTTCAGGCGGCTCCTCAATGGTTTTTAACATAGCGTTTGCCATGACTGCATTGGCCGTGTGAAAATCCTCCACGATGACAACGCGGTTACCATTACCTGCTACTGACAGATGATCTTGCAATAATGAATACCACTGTTCCACCTTTAAGGTCGTCTTCATAGGACGAATCCAAAAGGCATCGCCCTTATCCATATAGATAGGCAAACCTTCTGCTTCGATGCGTTTTTCGGTCTCACCATTGGCAAGACGTGCTTCTTTAACGGCTTCTAAATAAGCTGTCCCCTCAGGTTGAGAAAATACTTGGCGCCCCAATAATAGAGACGCAAGACCAATGGCCATATCTAGCTTGCCAAGACCTGCTTCACCATAAAATAAAAGGCTATGTGGTAATGCATTGCGACTTACAAGTTCCGATAGGTGTGCCTTGATCGAATCTTGACCAATTATAGAATCAAAATATGTCATAGCTCCTCCTATCAATACATGCTCAATATTAATATTATATAAGAAAAAGGCGACTTTTAAAAGAGCCGCCCTATCCTAAGGCAGTAGATTTACTACTGCTTGATATACATCGTTATGAATTTCTTCAATGGTGCGCAACGTATACTGACTAAATTCATCTTTACTAGCACAAGGGATGCGGTGCCATTGGTAGCGTTCTACTAGCTCTTCATAGGCATCGTGAACAGCTACTAAGTACTGATGATTTCCTTCGTGAATATCACCTGTACTGCCTCCCGTTTTGCCAGTACGCTCCGCCATAAGGGCTTCACTGACTTCAAGAGGCATATCTAACAGACATACCGCATCAGGTGTAGGCAATCCGAACTTTTTAAATTCAAAGTCTTCAAGCCAATCCAAAAATGCAGTACGTTCCTTCTGATCATCGTATTTTACCATTTGGTGCACCATATTAGACGTCGTATAGCGATCTGCAATAATGATGCCCCCATTTTTATAGAACTCTTCCCAATCAGTTCTAAAGGATGCAAAGCGATCTATGGCATACATGGAACTTGCCACATAAGGGTTGACATCATGTACATCTTTACCAAATTCACCGGCTAAATACATTTTGATAGGCATAGCAGCGCCGCTATCATAGTTTGGGAAGCTTACAGATTTAACTGCATGTCCTTCCTTGATTAAGCGTTCTACTAATAGTTTAGTTTGCGTAGCTTTGCCACTACCATCTCCGCCTTCTAATATGATTAAAGTCCCCATAATTACTCCTGTAACACCCAGATTGTTTCTAATGTCATATCATTGGCCCCATTCGGCACGTAACCTAGAGCCTTTCGATTCTCTATATATTGTAACACAGAGGAGCTAATCTCTTCACCTACGGCTACACAAGGAATCCCTGGGGGATAATAAGCTATAGTCTCCCCAACAATACGATGTAATGCTTCACGTAACGGAACCTGCTCACGATGAGCATACATAGCATTGCGAGGTGTTACACGAACGACGGGCTCAGGTAATAGAGCTGAATCTTTACTAAGCACATCAAAATTACCCTCTAAGCTATGGTCAGTTGTATATGAACCATTTAATACTTCATCACTTACAGTTTTTACAGCCTTAATTAAAGCATCTACAGACGCCTTAGTATCGCCAATTGTAATAAGTACCAGTATATGATGAGCTTGCACTAGTTCTACCTCAATACGTTGTTTTCGCAACATTTGTTCAAATACAATACCGGTAATACCTAATTCTTTTGCATCGATAAGGACCTTAGTACAATCGTAGTTAGCCACTCGATCTTGAATATCCCTATATTCCATGGTAGTGACACCAGAAATCTTATGTAATTCATTCCGTAAATATAGGCTCAATTCTACGGTACGACTTACTAGGGCCTTACCTGCTGTGGCCAATTGATAACGCGCCATATCTAAGGAGGCAAGGAAAATATAATTGGGACTCGTACTTTGTAGCATTTGATGCATTTGTGTAATACGACGTTTATTAATCATATCTCCTTGGCCTAATAACCAAGAGGTTTGTGTCAAAGACCCAACTGATTTATGCGTGCTTTGTGCTACTAAATCTGCACCCGCCTCGATAGCACCTATAGGTAAGGATTCATCAAATGGTAAGTGTGGACCATGTGCTTCATCAACCAGAACTATTAAACCTCGTTTATGTGCCTCTTTTACAATATTTACAATATCTACACCTACACCATAATAATTCGGGTAGACTAATAGAATCGCCTTTGCCTCTGGATGGGCCTCCATGGTTCTAACTGCATCTTCTAAAGAGACACCTAAAGGTATGCCCCATCGCTCATCAAACTGACAATCCATATAGACAGGCTTTGCACCAGATAAGACTAAACCACTTATAACAGAGCGATGCGCTTCACGAGGAATAATGATTGTTTCATCGGGACCTACTGTCCCCATAACCATAGCTTCGATCAAGGCCGTAGTGCCATTGATGGAAAACCAACAGTGATCAGCACCATATAACTCAGCTGTTAAGTCTTGTGCTTCCTTTAATGCCCCTTCTGGTTCATGTAAGTCATCTAAGGCATACATAACACCTAAATCATATGGCAAAGCAGGTCCCATCCAGTCTTTTAGTCGCTGAGGCGCTTCAACACCAATTTTATGACCTGGTGTATGAAAGGGCACAAAATGTTGTTCTTTATATGCTTCTAAGGCCTCTACAAAAGGCATTCTTTCTTGATTACTCATATATACCTCGTAAAAAAGGCATGAATCTCTATGAGACTCATGCCCTTATGCATGTATTTATCGATGTGGACGACGTTTAGGATTGAATTGATTCATCCCCTTATCGATACCCACTTCTAAGGTACCTAATACAGCTTTCACCGTATCCTTGATACCCTTTTGTACTTTCTCTTGTGACTCTTCACTAAATGGTGCTAACACATGATCTATGACAGTCCACTGTGGTAACGGACGACCTATGCCTACGCGGAAGCGAGGGAAATTCTCTGTTCCCAAGTGAGATATTAAAGACTTAATACCATTGTGACCGCCAGAGCTACCATTTGGTCGAATGCGCAATTTGCCTACTGGTAAATCCATATCATCATAAATGCAATACACATCAGATGGATCAATCTTATAATATCGCATCAACGGTCCTACAGATTCACCACTTGCATTCATAAAAGTTTGAGGCTTTACAAGCAATACTTTTTCACCATTTACGGTAATGCTGCACACTTCTGCTCGTTGTTCCTCCCTCCAAGGAGTGTGAGGAACACTATCCGCGATGGCGTCGACAACCATAAATCCTATATTATGTTTTGTCTTTTCATATTGCTTGCCTGGATTACCAAGGCCTACTACTAATTTCAAGAATCACCTATTATTTGTCGAACAAATTACTTACAGATACTTCATGGAAGATACGCATAATTGCTTCGCCCAACAATGGAGCAACAGACAATTGTGTAACATTTTCCAATTTACAATTTTCTGGTAATGGCATTGTATTTGTAACGATAAGCTCTTTAATATTAGAGTTCGCAATGCGTTCGCTAGCAGGATCTGTTAATACTGCATGAGTAACAGCAGCTGTTACAGATTTAGCACCAAACTCTTCCAAAGCTTTCGCACCCTCTACAAGGGAACCAGCTGTATCTACGATATCATCTACGATAATACAGTTTTTACCTTTTACGTCGCCAATGAGATTCATAACTTTAGCAACGCCTGGTTCAGGACGTTTTTTCTCGATAATTGCGATTGGTGCACCAATACGGTCAGCCAAGTCACGAGCACGTGTTACGCCACCAAGGTCTGGGGAAACAACGATAGCATCTTCAAGATGTTTTTCGTTAATGTATTTAGCCAAGATGGATGCACCATATAAATGATCTACAGGCACATCGAAAAAGCCTTGAATTTGACCTGCATGTAAGTCAACAGTTACAAGACGTGTAATACCAGATGTTTGCATCAAATTAGCTACTAATTTAGCTGTAATAGGCTCACGACCACGAGTTTTGCGATCTTGACGAGCATAGCCATAATAAGGAACTACAGCAGTAATATGGCGTGCAGAAGCACGTTTCAACGCATCAGCCATAACCATTAATTCCATTAAATTATCGTTTACAGGATAGCTAGTTGGTTGAATGATAAATACATCTTTGCCACGTACGCTTTCATCAATCATAATTTGTACTTCGCCATTGTTGAAGCGACCTACAAATGCTTCACCTAAAGGCAAACCTAAATAATCACAAATTTCTCTTGCCAATGCTGGATTTGCATTACCTGTGAAAATCTTAAGTTTTTTGCCGTCTTCAAATGCCATTTTGATACCCTTTCATTTGTTCCTATACTGGTTACTTATCCATAATCATCCATTACAGATACACACTATTGCCTTTTTATTGTATACTATTTTGCCCTAATTGTGTTAAAAAATACGAAAATTTTTTATTTCTTTTTGAAAGTATCCTCTGTTACCCAATTTTCTTTCACAATTTGCTTGCTGCGGCCTACTGCCAAAGCCTTATCTGGCACGTCTTTAGTAATAGTAGAGCCAGCACCAACATAGCTATAATTACCAACAGTTACAGGAGCCACTAAATTACTATTACAACCAACAAAAGCACCATTGCCAATTGTGGTACGGTGTTTAACTTTACCATCGTAGTTTACAGTAATTGTGCCACATCCGATGTTTACTCCAGCGCCTACATCGCTGTCGCCAATATAAGAAAGATGTGGGAACTTGGTGCCTTCCCCAACATTTGAGTTTTTAACCTCTACGAAATTACCTACATGAACCTTGTTGCCTAGTACAGTATTTGGACGTAAATGAACATATGGACCTACATCTACACCATCTTTTACTTCGCAGTCATGACCATAAGTGAAGTGGATAATCGTATCGTTACCAACTTTCACATTAGTTAAACGAGTATGTGGACCAATTTCACAACGCTCACCAATTACAGTATCTCCTTCAAGGATTGTACCAGGATACAAGATTGTATCCGCCCCTACTGTTACCTCTGGAGCTACGTAAGTATTTGCTGGATCGATAATTGTTACACCGGCTGTCATTAATTCAACATTTTTACGGTGTTTTAAAATAGACTCCGCTTCAGCTAATTGCAAGCGAGAGTTTACGCCTAGAGACTCTTCAAAGTCTTTAGTCATATAAGCGCTTACCTTATCGCCACCATTTACAAGAATACCAACTACATCTGTGATATACAATTCACCTTGTGCATTATCATCAGATAGTTGATCTAAGCACGGCCATAATTTTTTGCTATCAAAAGCGTACATACCAGTATTTACTTCTTGAACGGCTAATTCATCTGGTTTACCATCTTTTTGTTCTACTATGCGAACTACGGAACCTGCTTCATTACGAATAATGCGACCATAACCAGTTGGATCAGGCATATGTGCTGTTAAAATCGTAGCAGCTGCACCAGAGTTTTTATGCTCCTCTAAAAGAGCTTCTAAGCTTTCCTTTGTAACGAGTGGAGTATCACCACACAACAATAAGATTGTACCATCATAATCACCAAGCACTGGCTGAGCCATTTTTACGGCATGCCCTGTACCATTTTGTTCTTCTTGGCGAACGAATTCAGCACGATTACCTAAATAATTTTGTACCGCATCACCACCAAAACCTACGATAACCACATCGCGGTTTGTGCCGATTGACTGAACGGTTTCAAGAACGCGCTCTACCATAGCTTTGCCGCCAACCTTGTGCAACACCTTTGGCAATTTAGACTTCATGCGCGTACCCTTACCAGCAGCTAAAATGAGGCTTGCAATATTCATAGTAATCTCCTATCTATTATCTCTTATATGTCTGACATTTTAATATTAATTACATTTTTAACCTATTAGCCAATAGTTAATATAAAACTATTATACTGGCCTATGATGTGCTTAATATTAATATTTATCTTTACTCTTCATCAAATACTGGTTCAATACTTATTTTCTTTGTATTTTCATCGATACCATAGAAGGTAAATAGTGATTCATAATCATCGATTAATTTGGGGTTTGGTTCTGCCGTTGCTACTAAAACACCGGTCCCCACAACGACACCACTCATTTCAAGGACAAGCTCTTTTAATCCCTTCGCAGTCCCCCCTGCTTTCATAAAGTCATCGATAATCAAAACCCTAGCATTCGGTGGAATAGCGCGCTTTGTAAGCGTCATAGTTTGAATGCGACCAGAGGAACCAGTTACGTAGTTAATACTAATAGCCGAACCTTCAGTAACCTTACTATCACGACGAGCAATGACAAGAGGTTTATTGAAAGCTCGCGCTACCATGACAGCTAACGGAATCCCCTTTGTTTCTACAGTCAAAATATAATCTGGATTGCGATCCATAAAGCGAGTCATAATAATTTCCCCAAGGCGAGTCATCACATGCCAGTCGTAGAGAATATCAGACATATAAATAAAACCGCCAGGAATAATACGATCCGTCTCCTTTAAACGAGCTTGTACATCTCGTAAAATATCATTTGCTTGAGAGCCTTTACGATGAGGAATAAATCGCACCCCACCAGCTACACCGGCTACCGTTTCTAATGTTCCCAGTTGAAAGTGTTCCATAGACTGTCTTACACAGGTTAGATCTTCACTAACTGTAGATTTCGCCATGCCAAAGAAGTCACAAAAATAATTCAAAGGAATCAATTTTTGCGGTGAATCAACTAACAATTTTGTCATTGCCACCATTCGTTCCACGCGCCGTACTTTATCCATAGACTTTCCTTTACCATTTATCATATAACTATTGAATACACCCATTTATTAAAAATGATGAGTTATCCTCCCATATATCTATTATTTATTATACCATAATCTCCGAATATTCGAGTTTTCGATAACATCATAATTCGGTAAAAGAAAAAACTCTCTAGTACATATATCATGAGATAAGTCGATTAAACCTATCTTAGAATAATATACTAGAGAGCTTTGATTATAAGACGTATACCTTTACAGTTTGACGACCAAACTGCAATGCTTCAGAGCGAGAATCATATGCCAAGTCAATGCGATGACCTTTAATAGCACCACCTACATCGTCAGCTACAGCATAGCCATAGCCCTCAACGTATAGCCTTGTGCCCAATGGAATCAATCTAGGATCCACAGATACAATCCCTTTTTTCAAGCGACTGCCCGTAGCCGTATAATTTCCATTGCCAGGATCTTGAGAAGAATAAGCACTAGCCTCCATAGTTAACACTCGGGAGTATTTATTCGGCACACCATCATGACTTAATGCTGTACCATGACCACCATATCGAGTCTCCATCTTTTCTAAAGCATTCATCGTACTTGGACCAACGCGACCATCTACAGCGAGTCCTTTAGATTTTTGAAATTTTCGTACGGCCTGTTCTGTGTTATGACCATAAATGCCATCTACAGAATCATGCAAAAACCCTTGATGTTTTAACATTGTTTGGACCTTACTTACATGGTGCCCCCGTTGTCCCTTATCAATCGTTTTCGCCAATGATACAGAAGATACCATTGTAGTCATACAAACAAGCGTACATGCAATAATTATTTTCTTTACCATATACACCTCACCTTACAACAAGTAGTATACTATATAGTTTTAAATAATTTATAAACCATAGATTCTCTATCAATATCCAAAATTCATATATATTAAGCTATTAATAAAGATCTCAAAGGTGTATCACATATATATCATAAGAATATAGGGTAACAATGAAAAATCTCCACTGCATACTGATAAAGTTTTCATTTAGAATTATTCTTCTAAATTTGAAATACTGTTCAGACTACAATGGAGATGTAATACATTTATTTAATTTTAGCAGTTATGATATACACCGATATGGCATTCCTTACGATTTGCACCAACAATTCGTAAGAATACATAGCCAAGTACGGCAGAGATTAAGGAGCCTAAAATTACGCCACCTTTAGCCATCTCTTGAGCATGTCCTGGAGCAAATGCCAGAATAGATACGAAGATACTCATTGTGAAACCGATACCACATACAATAGCAGTACCATATACATGTTTCCAATTTGCTTCTGTTGGCATTGGCACAAGACCACATTTTACCATAGCAAATACGGCTCCGAAGATACCAAGTTGTTTACCAAGGATAAGGCCTAATGCTACACCAAGTACTACCGGATGCGATAAGTCATTAATAGTTACATTACGTAAATCTACACCTGCATTAAAGAAGGCAAAGATTGGTACGATTAGGAAGCTAACCCAGTTGGATAGTAGATGTTCCCAATGTTGCATTGGACGAACGTGTTTATGGCCACATTTACCTTTTTCAGGAATTGTCATGGCTAAGATTACACCTGCCATAGTAGCATGTAGACCAGATTTCAATACACAATACCAAAGGATAAAACCTAAAATGATATATGGTAATGGTCTTACATAGCCTTGTTTGTTACAGTAAATTAACGCACCTACAACTACCGCTGCAGCTACTAAATAAAATGTTTGTATACTTGCAGCATAGAAAATGGCAATTACAATAATAGCTATTAAATCATCAATAACAGCAAGAGCTGTTAAAAATACCTTCATAGAGTTCGGCACTCGAGAACCTAATGCAGAGATGATACCGATAGAGAATGCAATATCTGTAGCCGTCGGTATAGCCCACCCATGAATATATTCGGGATCAAAACCTGCGATTAAGTAGTAAATAAAAGCTGGTGTAAGAACACCGAACAAGGCAGCAATACCAGGCATTACACGCTTGGCATTCGTATTAAGCTCACCTGCTACAAACTCACGCTTAACTTCGAGTCCCACAAATAGGAAGAATATGGCCATCAAAGCATCATTAACCCATTCAAGAATTGTTAAATTACCGATATGGTGATTAACAATCTGGAAGTATTGTTCAGATGATGGAGAGTTCGCTAAAATTAAAGCGAGTACTGTTGCTCCTAATAATACAGACGTAGCTGCACTTGGAGAACGTAAGAATACAAATATGCGTTCCATTTGAATCCTTTCTATACTTTCAAAAAGATTACCTTATTAAATTTTACCACGCATCTTGCGTATTTGGTAAGCTAAAGTTAGAACAACTGCACCTAGTAAACCAGCTACAATAGAACCTATAAAGATACCTACCTTAGCCATTTCTTGAGTTATACCCGGTGGGAAAGCTAATGTCGCAACAAAGAGACTCATAGTAAAGCCGATACCACATAGAATGGCTGTACCATAAATCTCAGGCCATGTCGTATTAGTTGGCATTTTAATCGCTTTAGATTGAACCAAAATATACACGGCAGAGAATATGCCTAATTGCTTACCTAAAATTAAACCTAATGAAACACCTATAATCACTGGATGGAATAAGTTTTCCATAGAGAAATCAGCAAAAGATACACCAGCATTCAAGAAACTAAATAGTGGAATAATAAAGAAGTTTACCCAATTTTTTAAGGCATGAGCCCACTCCTCCATCGGATATACTACTTTATCCAAAACTTTACCATCCAAAACTATACCATCCAAAACTTTACCTTTAAATGGAATCGTCATGGCTAGTACAACACCAGCAATAGTAGCATGAACACCGGATTTTAAAACAAGATACCAAAGAACTAGACCGAGTACACAATACGGTAATGGTCGTAAATAGCCTTGTTTATTAGTATATACCAATAAACCTGTTACCGCAGCTGCAGCTATTAAATCCATAAAATTGACGCCTGCTCCATAAAAGAGAGCGATAACTACTATAGCAATTAAATCATCAATAACAGCTAAAGCAGCTAAGAAGGCTTTCATCGCTGGAGATACCATATTACCAAGCATTGTAATAACGCCTATAGCAAATGCGATATCTGTAGCAGTTGGAATCCCCCAACCATGTCTAAACTCTGGCATATACCCAGCGGCAAAGTAATATACTATAGCTGGAGTAAAAACACCTGCAAATGCAGCTAATACAGGAAGTACTCGTTTTTGCTTAGTATCTAGCTCGCCAGAAATCATTTCCTTCTTAATCTCTATACCAACATATAGAAAAAATAACGCCATTAATGCGTCATTTACCCATTCTAATATGGTCATAGGACCAAGATGTATTTGCATAGTAGCAAAGTACTGATCAGCCATTGGTGAATTAGCAACGAGCACACCTAAAATAGCCGCGGACAGGAGCGATATCCCACCTGCAGACTCTGATTGGAAAAATGCTTTTATATAATTCATAGTAACTACCACTTTCTCAATCATAATATAAATACAGGTTTAATACATAAAAAACCTAGTTGATATATATTATTATATCATTTTAGTTCGAAATTAATCAATAAACTAATGATGAACCTCATTGATTAAGTGGATAAAATATACAATAAATTAATGATTAAATCCTCTAATTAAAGAAATAAAAAATACTATTAGAGGAATAGTTAAACAAATACCTGCTATAGTATTTGTAACTGGATTGGACCAAAGTGGCATAATAAATCCAAGTAATACTAAGGTACCACAACAGATTGGTGTACGCCAAACATGTTTTATCTCAGCCGATATTTTAGATTCTGTAGCACTAGCTCTGCCAAATTTCTTTTTAATAGTCATAATAATACCAGTCACGATGCCTACAATAAGAACAATATCCCAGATGGCCCATAATATTTTAAGAGCCATCGTATCATGATTATGAATATGGAGATTAATCATTGTAGTCATGCCCGTAAAATACCAGGGGATATTTTTTGTAGAATACATATCCTTAGTAGAATCAGTATATAAATTAGCATAGACTGGTTGGCCCAAGAACATAGCTGGATCATCATCATTTTCAGCACCTAAATAAAATGCATAATGATGATTATTAAATTTAGATGGATAATCTATAGATATAAGCTGACGATCTGGGTATGCTTTCATAATTCGAGAGATAGCTTCAGATGGTTGTAAAATGTCAGATTGACCAACTGAAAGTTCTTGCTTTGCAGTGTGTAGTACATCTGCATTATAGCTGCCATTAGCAATAAAAAATCCACCTACCCATACACCTGTAATGCATAATATGAATCCCCATACAGTGGCAACCATAGCAAATTCTCGATGTAATGTACTTAATTTCATATAGTTAGACAATACAGTAGATTTTGCAAAGCTTTTACGAAATGGACCATATAAAAAAATACCAGAAATAATAGATAAACTACATATAAAAGATAAAATCGTTACAATATAAATTCCTGTTTTGCCAAGATCTAATCGAGTATGTAATTGGTGAAGCGTATGTAACACACTTCGAACCCAAGGATGCGCAGGCGTTTCATGATGCGTAGTAATAAGCCCCTTTGTTTCAGGATTATATAATGCATAATCCCCTCCCATCCCCATACGCGCTGGAGGTGCTACGGTAGCAGATGAATCAATAATACGATACCGTAAAATATGTGTAGCCCCCATAGCTGGAGAAATATTTAAAATATCCTTAGACGGATATTTTTCTTTCACTAATAGGGCTCCTTCATCAGCATAATTAAAAATAGACATTTCTTGTTGGCTCATCGCCATTGATAACGAGAAAAGATGTGACCCTCCTTGAGCCCATGCATTTAATTCAGTTCTGAACATAAGGACAAGACCTGTAATGCAGAACATTAAGAAAAATAGCACAGAAAGTATAGATAACCATTTATGAATTTTATAAATTTTTGACATACATATGCCTCCTTTCTCATTATTTTATACATCAATTCTTATATCAACACAATACAGCAACCACTATGGGTATAGAGTATATAAAGAAGCTCCACTTGAATGTATATATTATAGTATGATACAATATGTACATCATGCGGGCGTAGTTCATCGGTAGAATGCGAGCTTCCCAAGCTTGAGAGGAGGGTTCGATTCCCTTCGCCCGCTCCATGCATAAAATTTCCGAGATGTGATATATATCATGGTTATTTTTTTTGTATAATGATAGAATAATAAAGCTTTGTATTGTATATTTTTTTATAAGGAGTATTTCATGAAATTAAGCGCAAGAAACCAATTAAAAGGTACAATCGTTGAAGTTCAAGAAGGTGCTGTAAACGCAATTGTAAAGATTAATGTAGGTAACGATAACATTCTTACAGCTGATATTACAGTTCAATCCGTTAAAGAATTAGGCTTAGCAGTTGGCAAAGAAGTTGTAGCTGTTATCAAATCCACTAGCGTAATGGTTGGTGTAGAATAATAAAACTAGAGTCGCTTCGGCGGCTCTTTTTTTGTATATAAATTAATTTTGTATTAAATTGATATGAATAAAAATGAGTCCTGTAAGCTGTTATTAAGCAGCTTATAGGGCTTTTATGTTTTATATAATTACTACAATAGAAAATATATTTACCAATTTATAGACTTACTCAACTATTTTATATAGGATACCATTGGTGCTTACGCACCGCGCTATCAGGTATATAAAGCGAATTTACATAATTTTAGACTTACTCAACTGCTTTACGGTTCGGTAACATTGGCACGTTGTGCCGCGTTACCGTGTAGATTTAATTTGCCTCCTACCACTAGACGCGGCTTCCTATCACACTCGCCCATGGCAACATATAATACATTATGGCAATGTACAGACTTAACTATAGGGCTTCGTCGAACCTGATGCAATGGACGTATGCGTCGCTGTGCTCCTTTACGTCCTATTGCCCTAGGTTTCCCACGCCGTCTGACACGGACACCTACATAGATAGTACCTCTACAACCTTGGCTGGAGACGGCTCTAGCAGGGTAAGCTAGTCGAAGACTAGCAAAAAGAAAAAGGCCTACCTTCAGGTAGACCTTTTTCTTTTTATTAATCAGCGGCTTCCTATCCTCCCAGGCCGTCTCCAGCCAAGTACTTTCGGCGTTTATGAGCTTAACTACTGTGTTCGAGATGGGAACAGGTGGATCC
>NZ_JAHABE010000012.1:0-60877 GCF_018376515.1 Veillonella sp. oral taxon 158
ATTAGTACCTCGTGATTGATTGCGAATTTGATACTCTAATCTTATCACTTGTACTAATATGGATTTTTTATGTGTTCAATTTCAATTTACAACTAAGCAAGCTTTAGTGATTTAAAAGACCTATATATTTTGAATTGAAAGAAGGGAGGGATAGGATGCATAAAATTTTGGTCAATGTTATGCGCGAAGAAATCCGCATGGCTGTTATCGATGAAGAAGGGCAGTTAGTAGACTTTGTTTTAGAACGTACTGATGAGTCTCACATGGCAAATCATATGTACAAGGGTACTGTTAAGAACGTACTTAACGGCATGCAAGCGGCCTTTGTTGATATTGGGGGCTCGCAAAATGCGTATTTGAACCTTCAACAAGGGAAGGAACAGAAAATCTTGCCACGCCTATCTGTGGGCCAACAAGTTCTTGTTCAAGTCGTAAAAGAGGAGATGCTCGGTAAAGGGGCTCGCGTTACTGCTGATGTGAGCCTTGCCGGTCGTTTTATGGTACTTTTACCATATTCTGAAGGTATGCACATCTCTAAAAAGATTACCGATGAAGTGTTGCGAGCTAAGTTGCAAGAGTTGGCGGCACCGTATGTGCAAGAAGGTTGCGGCTTTATTATCCGTACAGCAGCGGCTAAGGCTAGCGCTGATGAAATTGGACGAGATATGGACTACTTGTGGCGCACGTGGCAACATGTGTTAAAGCGCTTTAAGGTGGCTAAGAGCGGTACTGATCTCTATAGTGATGCGGACTTCTGGTTCCGTCTTGTGCGAGATTATGCGCACCGCAATGTAGAGGAAATCATCGTCGATTCCGATATGGGCGAATCTCGATTGATGGACCTCTTAGGTCATGGCCCTACATCACAGCAAATTAAAGTGACACGCCATCGTGATAGCACACCTATCTTTAAAGCCAATCACATTGAACCTCAATTAGAAAATCTTATCTCTCGTGATATTAATCTACCTTCTGGCGGCTCTATCCGCATTGATCATACAGAGGCACTTACCGTATTCGATGTGAACTCTGCTCATTATACGGGCAAATCCAATAAGCTTGAAGATCTGGCTTTCACCGTTAATAAAGAGGCGGCTAAAGAAATCTGTCGTCAATTGCGATTGCGAGACATAGGTGGAATTATCGTTGTCGATTTTATTGACATGAAAGATAAACAAAATCAACAAGAACTGTTGAAAGTCTTAAGTGCGCAAGCCAAGTTAGACAAGATGAAAACGGTGGCATGTGGTATTAGTTCACTTGGTCTCGTGGAAATGACGCGTAAGCGTGCGCGCCAAGGCTTGCAGACCTTGATGTTCGATACTTGCCCTCAATGTGGAGGGACGGGATATATGTTGTCAGGCAGAACTGTATATATGCAGATTGTTCGACGTATCCGTGAATTGTTTAAATCGGGTCGTATTAAATCTAATCTAGAAATTGAAGTCCATCCAGAGGTAGCTCAATACTTAACAAAGGCTGTTCTTGAGGACCTAGGCGAGTCTATGGGCCGGAAGATTTCGATTGTGGTAAATCCACAAATTAGTCGCGAAGGCTATTCTTTGATGGCTGTAGCAGAATAAAGTAAGTAGTTTGTTTATAGAGGAATATTGTGTCTGTATTTGAAATTATTTTAATTAGCATGGGTCTTGCTATGGATGCCTTTGGTGTATCGATTGGTAAAGGTTTATCAATGCCGGTAGGTGAAAATCGCCGAAAGGTTACATTGGCATTCTTATTTGGGCTATTCCAGTTTCTCATGCCTGTAATTGGCTGGCTTATTGGGCGTCAGTTTATCGATGTCATATCTGAATGGGATCATTGGATTATCTTTGGCCTTCTCGGCTATTTAGGTATCGCTATGATTAGAGAGGGGCTTAGCGATGAAGATGATGAAGATGATGATAAACAGTTTTTAGGCGTTTGGGAAATGATGATGCTCTCCGTAGCCACCAGCCTTGATGCCATGGCTGTCGGTCTTACCTTTGCCTTCATGCCCATCAATGTATGGGAAGCATCTACTATGATCGGTGTTATTACCTTCGGTATTTCTTTAATTGGTGTATACTTAGGTAAATTTATGGGCCAGTTTGTTGGGAAATATGCAGATATTCTCGGTGGCGGTGTACTAATTCTCATCGGTACCAAAATACTTTTACAACATCTCGGAATTATCGGAGAATTTTAGAGGTCTGTATATATATGAAAGTATCAGAAACTGAACTATTTATGTTGAATTTTGTTTGACATGGATAGGTAAATAGGATATACTATATCAGTATTAGTTCGGTTTACTGAACTTTGCAATCCGCGTGAAGCAGGTTTAAACGCCCGACCGAAGTTCGGGTCGGGATACCGAATTCAGCGAGTTCGATAACAAGGAGGTGTTCTCATGTACGCAATTATTAAAACTGGTGGTAAACAATATCGCGTTGCTGAAGGCGATGTAATTACTATCGAAAAATTGGAAGCAGCTGCTAACGAGTCCGTTACATTCGAAGAAGTTTTGACTGTAGTGAATGACGGCGACGTTAAAGTTGGCGCTCCTCTTGTAAACGGTGCAAAAGTTACAGGTACAGTTCTTGAGCATGGTAAAGGTAAAAAAATCTTAGTATTCAAATACAAAGCTAAATCCAACTACCGTCGTCGTCAAGGCCATCGTCAACCGTTCACAAAAGTTCGTATTGAATCTATCCAAGCTTAATTATGGTTTCCATTGAAATCCAGCGGAATAGTGATGGTCAAGTCATTGGTTGTCACCTATCCGGTCATGCAGGATATGATGAGCATGGCTTCGATATCGTATGTGCTGCAGTGTCTGCCTTAACGGCAACGGCAATGTTAGGACTTACCCAGATTGCTCAACAAGAAGGGGAATATACGAATAGCGAAGGTCGATGTGATATAGTTCTCTCTGGGACGATTAACCAGAGTGGACAGGATATTCTGGGGACTATGCTTCTCGGTTTAGAGGAAATTAGCCGTCAATATCCAGAGTTTGTCCAAATACACGAAATATAGGAGGTGAACTTAATGTTTACTTTTGATTTGCAATTGTTCGCACATAAAAAAGGTGTGTCCAGTACTCGTAACGGTCGTGACAGTGAATCTAAACGTCTTGGTGTTAAATGCCATGATGGTTCCATCGTAAAGAGCGGTAACATCATCGTTCGTCAACGTGGTACTCACTTCCACCCTGGTACTAACGTAGGTATCGGTCGTGATGACACTTTATTCGCACTTGTGCCTGGTAAAGTAGCATTCGAACGTGCTGGTCGTTATAACCGTAAAGTTAGCGTATACCCTGTAGAAGCTTAATTTTACAAAGACTATTAATCCCTAGTGGTTTTCCACTAGGGATTTTTTGTTTTCTGCAGTATGTGTTTGATAGCTATATTATAATTAAGCTTAGCATTATCATTTTGGCAATGATATAATGGTTAGAATCGTTATACTTAAAATTACTAAATAACTAGCCACAGTGAGTCGATATTTTGCTTTTAATATACATATGACGAGATAGGGGGCATTATGGCACTGCTAGAATTATCCAATATATCTTATATTGTAAAAGACAAATCTATTATCCGTGATGTATCTTTATCGGTAAATCAAGGTGATTATATTACTATTGTAGGCCCTTCTGGAAGTGGTAAGAGTACACTTTTAAAATTATGTAGTGATCTGATTAGTCCTACATCGGGAACTATTACTTATAATGGTCGTCCCTTAACGGCTATAGATCCTGAATCTTATCGCAAAGAGGTGGGCTACTGTTTTCAAAGACCTTATTTGTTTGCGAAAACAGTACGTCGCAATATTCTATTTCCTTACGATATTCGCGATTTAAAACCGGATATGAGTCGTATAGAATATCTCTTTGATCTACTACATATGCCACTAAATTATATGGAGCGCTGTAATGATGAGTTGTCTGGTGGTGAAATGCAACGAATATGCCTTATTCGGAGCCTTATTTTTGAGCCTAAAGTGTTGCTTTTAGACGAGGTTACATCTGCCTTAGATGCGACGAATACATCGATTGTAGAAAATGTTATTGATGAGCTTCATAAAAAGGGAATCACCATTATCTCCATTACTCATAATGAAGAGCAAAGCTTGCGTACTGCAAATCGCCGCATCACTATCGTAGACGGTCAATTAGCTAAAGAGGAGGTATTGCGATGAGTCAGTTTCAAACTATTTCTGCTACTTCCTTATGCCTTGCATCTGTATTAGTGATTATCAGTATACTGATGTCTTATAGACAAGAGTTGAAGCTAGAAAAGGATATTTTCATCAGTGCTATACGTGCTACAGTTCAACTATTAGTCATTGGGTTTATTTTATCGTATATTTTTAGTACGGAAAGTCCAATATTTATTATTGGCTTACTTGGATTTATGGCTTTTAATGCGGCTTATAACTCAGCTAAACGAGGGCAAGGGATTCCGCATGCGTTATGGATTTCTTGGTTTGCTATTACTATTGGCGCATGGATAACCTTATCCATTTTACTTGTAACAGGTGTACTAGATTTTACTGCGTACCAATTGATTCCTGTTGGTGGTATGGTCATTAGTGGTGCTATGGTAGCGATTGGACTTTGTTATCGTCAAATGCTATCAAATTTTGAATTGCGTAAACAAGAGGTGGAAATTAAATTAGCCTTGGGTAGTACACCTAAACAAGCTTCGAAAGCGATAGTTCGTGATGTTATAAAGACGGGTCTACAACCTACTGTAGATAGTGCCAAGACATTAGGTATCGTAGCGCTACCGGGGATGATGACAGGCCTTATATTGGCGGGAATGCCTCCTTTAGAAGCTGTAAAATATCAAATGATCGTTACATTTATGTCACTATCTACCATATCTATTGCTTGTTTTATTACGTGTCAATTAGCCTATAAAACATTTTTTAATAATCGAAATCAGTTAAATAAGTAGTTTTAGATATATTTATTTGACATCATAATTTACTAATAGAATATTTACTCAGTTTTTAGAGTGGTATCCGAAAGGGTACTACTCTTTTATTATAGTATGTCAAATTCCTATGTTTTTTAGTAGGAATAGTGGTATACTATATACAGTATCAGTGAAATGCCAGAAGACTGGTTGTCATATACTTTCATAAACCTAAAGAGGGGTGGCATTGCCACTAGAAAGAATTGAGGTAAGTACTATGTATGATGTAAAATCTCCAAAGGCGGAGGAGTTTATTTCCCATCAGGAAATCCTTGATACTCTTGCTTATGCAGAGGAAAATAAGGAAAATCGGGAGTTGTTAGATGCTATTTTAGAAAAAGCAGCTACATTTAAAGGGTTAAACCACAGAGAGGCAGCAGTTCTCTTAGAATGTCCGTTACCTGAATATAAGGAAAAGCTCTTTGCTTTAGCAAAAGAAATCAAGAAAGCCATATACGGTGATCGTATCGTATTATTTGCACCATTATATTTATCTAACTATTGTATCAATGGCTGCGTGTACTGCCCGTATCACTCTAAAAACCGCGATATTAAACGTAAAAAATTAACGCAAGAACAAATTAGGGAAGAGGTTATTGCTTTAGAAGCGATGGGCCATAAGCGTATCGTAATTGAGTCTGGTGAAGATCCTCTTAATAATCCACTTGAATATATTTTGGAATCCATTAAGACTATTTACGGTATTAAAAATAAAAATGGTGAAATCCGTCGTGTAAATGTAAATATTGCAGCTTGTTCCGTTGAGGACTACAAGAAATTACATGAAGCCGGTATTGGTACATATACACTATTCCAAGAAACATACAATAAAGAAAACTATGAAGCATTACATCCAACAGGCCCTAAGAGCGACTACGCCTACCATACAGAGGCGATGGACCGCGCTATGCAAGGTGGTATTGATGATGTTGGTATCGGTGTTCTTTACGGATTAGAACATTATAAATATGATTTTGTAGGTTTGTTGATGCATGCAGAGCATTTAGAAGCAGTGTTTGGTGTAGGTCCACATACTATTTCTGTTCCTCGTATTTGTCCGGCTGATGATATTGATGTAGATGATTTCAGCAATGCAGTACCTGACGATGTATTTGAAAAAATTGTTGCTCTCATTCGTGTATCCACACCATATACAGGTATGATTATGTCCACACGCGAAACTCAAGAAATGCGTGAACGCGGATTGGCTCTTGGTATCTCCCAAATCAGCGGTGGCTCTCGTACTAGTGTAGGTGGTTACAAAGAAGAAGAGAAACCAGAAGATAATTCTGCTCAATTTGATCGTAGTGATACGCGTACATTAGATGAAATCGTAGATTGGTTATTAGACCTTGGTTATGTACCAAGCTTCTGTACTGCATGTTATCGTGCAGGTAGAACAGGGGATCGGTTCATGGCCCTTGCTAAATCCGGTCAAATTCACAACTGTTGCCAACCAAATGCGTTGATGACATTAAACGAATACATCATGGACTACGGTGATGAGAAGACTAAAGCTCATGGTGCGAAGGTTATCGAACAACAGTTAGAAAATATTAAAAATGATTTAGTTAAAGATAAAGCTAAAGCTTATATTGCACAGATGAAAGACGGCGAACGGGACTTCCGATTCTAGGTAATTCACTGATATAGAACCTCCTATTGATAATGGGAGGTTCTTTTTTGTTGAGAAAATGTCAAAAGTTAAATGAGAATAAAGTATATAAAATAGTTTATTTTATTCGTTTTTTAGGTTATAATAAATAAAAATGATAATGATAATACGTTAAATTCTAGAATAATATTGATTATAAACTACTGAGGGATATGATGATTAAGAAAAAACGTTGGCGCCTCTGTGAAGGTGATCGAGAAAAAGAAAATATCTTAATCCGTGAACTTGGTGTGAACCCTATTGTGGCTAAATTAATGGTGAATCGTCACATTGATGTTGACGAAGGTCGTCAGTTTTTACAAGGTACTTTGTCAGATTTGTTAGACCCATTCACGTTAAAGGATATGGACGTGGCTGTTTCGCTAGTTCAGGAAACAATTGAAAGTCACAAACCAATCGTCATTTATGGCGATTATGATGTGGATGGTATTACTGCAACATCTGTACTCTATCGATTTTTAAAGAAATTAGGTGCAGATGTTACCTATTACATACCAGAACGTCAAAGCGAAGGGTATGGCCTCAATTTAGAGGCTTTAGAGCACCTTATAAAACGGGGAACAGCTTTAGTGATTACCGTAGATTGCGGTATTAGTTCTTACGATATTGTCGAGGCTGTACGAGATCGTATCGATATGATTATTACAGATCATCATACGGCACCGGATATGATTCCACGGGCTAAGGCTGTTATCAATCACAAGCAGAAAGATTGTCCATATAAGGATAAAAACTTATCTGGCGTCGGTGTGGCTTTTAAATTATGTCAAGCATTGTGGCTTACCAAGCATGGTGAATGGTATTTAGATGATTTAGATATCGTTGCTTTAGGTACTGTGGCGGACGTAGTGCCTTTGGTGGGTGAGAACCGCATCATCGTAAAAGCAGGACTTGAGAAGATAAATAGTCAGCCTAATTTAGGCATTAAAAAGCTCATCGATGTAGCGGGCCTACATGAGCGAACTATAACATCTGGGCATATTGGTTTCACCTTAGCACCTCGCCTGAATGCAGCTGGTCGTGTAACGCATGCTACGCGTGCTGTTGAACTACTCGTGACCGATGATGGTGATATAGCAGAGGCGATTGCTGAGGAATTGAACGAAACCAATCGTGAGCGGCAAGAACTAGAGCGTAATATCCACGAATTGGCTCGCATTGATGTGGCTAATCAATGCCATAAAGCTGACTATGTAACTGTTGTAGCTGGTGAAGAGTGGCATCCTGGTGTCATCGGTATCGTCGCCTCTCGTCTCGTGGAGGAGTTTTATAAACCGACCTTAGTTATCAGCATTCATGATGGTGTTGGCAAAGGCTCTTGCCGTAGTATCGACGGTTTTAATATCTACGATGCACTGAAGTCTTGCGAAGATGTGTTATTACAATTCGGTGGCCATGCTGCAGCAGCAGGCTTTAGCATTGACGCACATCGCATTGATGAATTGCGAGAGCGTTTAACGGAGTATTGTAAAAAGATTGTTACTGCCGAGGAATATATTCCTGTAGTGACCATTGATGCGGAACTACCTGTTGATGATATTGATGTTGATATTATTGACCGCGTATCAGGTCTTGAACCTTATGGGATGGCTAATAGCACACCAGTTTTTGCTGTAATGGAAGCTACGGTGCAAGATATTATGCTCATGGGACAGTTAAAAAATCATTGTAAGGTGATTTTTGCAACCTCGAATGGAACCGTAGATGCTATCGCTTGGAATCGTCCAGACTTATTTAAATCTATATTTGTAGGTTCTGTTGTGAAAGTAGCCTTCTCCTTGCAAAAGAATGAATGGCAAGGTATGGTTTCTCCACAACTTATGATTCAAGCGATTGAGCCATTGACTGAAGAGCCCATAAAACTGACTACAGAAGGGCTTAGACAGATGTATGTTATTGTAAAACAGTCTATGCGCGGTCACAGTCAATCGCTTTATAATGTAGAACAAGATATATTGCGCCGTAAGCCGGCAGATCAAAATAATCGCAGTGCTCTTACATCTATCGATGTCTTTAAAGAATTGGGCATTGTTGAAGAATATACAAGTGATGATGGTCAATTAATGCTTAGATGGAATGCCATTGAAGGAAAATTAGATCTTGTCACATCCGTAACATTCCTTACTTATAGTGTATAGGAGGTGACACCATGACAACTGTAAATGAAGAAGGCAAAGCTTTAGTTGAACAAAGCACTTTTGATAAAGAGAAAGCCTTATCTGAATTTATGGAGTATATCCATACGTATTTAACAGATGACGAGTGTAACCAAGTATTAAAGGCGTTTGAACTTGCTGATAAGGCTCATGAAGGTCAGTTTAGAGCTTCTGGTGAACCTTATATCATGCATCCACTAGCTGTAGCTGATATTTTGGCACACTTACAAATCGACCATATTACGCTTATGGCAGCGCTTATGCATGATGTGGTTGAAGATACATCCTATTCCAAGGAAGATTTAGAGGAAATGTTTGGCTCTGAAGTAGCATTCCTTGTTGATGGGGTAACAAAATTAAACCAATTCCAATATGAAACAAAAGAAGATCGCCAAATGGAAAATTATCGGAAGATGATTTTAGCGATGGCAAAGGACGTGCGCGTCGTTGTTATCAAATTGGGTGACCGTTTACATAATATGCGTACCTTAAAGCATATGCGCAGTGATAAACAAAAACGCATTGCTAAGGAAACGCTCGAAATCTTTGCTCCACTTGCACATCGTCTCGGTATTTTCAATGTGAAATGGGAGTTAGAGGATTTATCCTTCCGCTATTTAGAACCGGAAAAATATTATGATCTCGTAGATCAAATGAAGCAAAAACGCCAAGTCCGTGAAGATATCGTTAATGATACGATGAGTCAACTCACTAAGGCTTTAGGTGAGGCCCATATTAAGGCAGATATCAAAGGCCGTCCTAAACACTTCTACAGTATTTACAAGAAGATGAAAAAGGACAATCGCGATTTGTCACAAATCTATGATTTGCTTGCAGTTCGCGTAATCGTTGATAGTATCCCTGATTGTTATGCGGTACTCGGTATTGCTCATAGCTTGTGGAAACCATTGCCATATCGATTTAAAGATTATATTTCCATGCCGAAATCCAATATGTATCAATCCTTGCATACTACTGTTATCGGTACCATGGGACAACCTGTAGAAATCCAAATTCGTACATGGGAAATGCATCGTGTATCCGAATACGGTGTTGCTGCTCACTGGCGGTATAAAGAAGGTAATAAAAACGGCGATAAAGAGTTCGACCAAAAGGTTGCTTGGTTGCGCCAAGTTCTAGAATGGCAAGATACAAGCAATCCAACAGAGCTCGTTAATGCTTTAAAATTAGACGTATTCTCCGGTGAAGTATTCGTATTTACACCGAAGGGGGATGTAGTTAAGCTACCAATTGGTTCTGTACCATTAGACTTTGCCTATCGTGTTCATACCGATGTAGGTCATCGCTGTGTAGGTGCTAAGGTAAATGGCAAAATTGTACCGCTCGATTACACCTTGCAAAATGGTGATATCGTCGATATTATTACATCTAAAACGAGTAAACCAAGCCTTGATTGGCTTAACATTGTAGGTTCCTCTGAAAGTAAGAGTAAAATACGCAACTGGTTCAAGCGCGAAAATAAAGCTGAAAATATTGAAAAAGGCTTAGAAGCTCTTGAAAAAGAAGCGAAACGATTAAATTATAACTGGAAAGAATTGATTACCGATAATCGACTTCAACAGGTTACGAAACAGCTCAAAGCATGTACAGAAGAAGAAATGTTTGCTGCTTGTGGCTATGGCGGCATTCCTGTAAGCACTGTTCTCTTGCGGTTAATTGAACTCTATAAAAAATCTAAAGAAGCAGAAGAATCTAAACGCAGTACAGAGCAAATTCTTGAGAAATTAAAATCTCAAGGCCAAAAGAAAACGAAAAATGGCACTGGTGTCCTTGTAAAAGGAGAAGCTGGCGTTATGGTGCGGATGGCAAAATGCTGTAATCCTGTACCTGGGGACGATATTATCGGTTATATCACTCGCGGTCGTGGTGTTTCAGTACATCGCAGTGATTGTTGTAGCTTAGGACACACACCTGAGGATTTAGAGCGTATGATAGAGGTGGCTTGGGATGGCGCTTCTAGTGAATCCTTCCACGTAGGTATCGATATTCAAGCTTACGATCGGGCTGGTATTCTTATGGAAGTTATGGCTGTCCTTTCAGAATTGAAAATTACCATTACCAATATCAATGCTAAGGTCCAAGAGGATACAAAAAATGTAAGTATTAATGTTACGGTTGATATCCGTGATATTTCACAATTAGATTTTGTAATGACTAAGTTGCGCCGTATCCGTGAAGTGTATACGGTACAACGTAGTAGAGGAGGGGCTTAATGAGCGAACAACAATTAGTGCTTATGCGCATGCCTTTAGGTCCACTAGGAACCAATTGCTATGTCATAGGCGATAAAGCGGTTGGTGAGGCTTTCATCATCGATCCTGCCACACCGGAAGTATTAGATGCGCTAAAGAAACATGACTTGAAGCCAAAAGCTATTTTGCTTACACATGGTCATGGTGACCATATTGGGGGCGTTCAAGACATTGTAAATGCTCATCATGTACCTGTATATGTGCATAAGGGTGATGTACCGTATTTATCTGATCCTGAGCTTAATCTCAGTGCCTATAGCAATCCTACGCCAATTAAAGTGAAGGCTGATATTATTGAGGTACAGCAAGGTGACCATATTACCTGTGGTGATATTGACCTAGAAGTCTTAGAAACACCAGGGCATACGCCAGGTGGTGTGTGCTATTACATGGAAGGTCTTGTATTTGTAGGGGATACTCTCTTTAGAGATTCCGTAGGTCGTACAGATTTTCCAAATGGATCATATGAGACGTTGATGGAATCCATCAAAACTCAGCTTTATAAACTGCCTAATAATACGATGGTATATCCTGGTCACGGGCCAGAAACCAATATAGAGTATGAAAAACAATACAACCCATTCGTTGGGCAGTAGGTTTGAATGAAGTATTTTTACAAATTGTAAAGGGGATAATTATCATGAACACAACATTAGAAAAATTAAAAGAACGCATTAAAGACAAAAAATACAAATTAACAACGCAACGTCAAACAATTTTACAAGCCTTCATCGATGCTGATGAAAATCATTTAAGTGCAGAAGACGTATATGTACTTGTAAAAGAAGTGGCTCCTGATATCGGCTTGGCTACGATTTACAGAACACTTGATCTCTTCACTGAACTTGATTTGTTGAAACGTCTTGATTTTGGCGATGGTCGTAATCGTTACGAATTGAACGACGAAGAGTTTGCTCATTTCCACCATCATTTGATCTGCGTAAAATGTGGCAAAGTATCCGAGTTTGAAGATGATATGCTTGAAACACTAGAATCCATCATTGCTAAAAAATTGAACTTCCGCACTATCGATCATCAATTGAAAGTATATGGTTATTGCAGTGATTGCCAAAATCATATGACTGAAGCAGAGCTTGAAAAATTAGACCGTATGGCTCATCACCATGCTTAATGGATATCTATATACGGGACCATTACCGCTTGGTTCTGTAGTGGCCCATAATTGTGGTGCTGCAGGCCTATTTTCTGACAAGGTGCATCCAGATGTTATCCTTGAATCTTACGAAGTCGATGGATTGTATACCTTAACAGTTACCATTGGTGACACGGTTCAGACTTTTGAAGGCCCTGTTTCCTCTATGGGACGACGTCAAATAGGTCAAGCTTTATTGCGCTACTTGCGTGAATATCAAGGTTTACCAGCTGAGGCGCCTTGGGGGACTATGGTAGGCGTACGCCCTACTAAGCTACTACATAAATATATAGATACATATGGCTCTGTCCACGCAGCAACTCGTCACATTAGGGACGAGTTTTCTGTGTCTATGGAAAAGCTTGCTACATTGGGCTCTATCGGTGCGTATCAACGGCCATTTTTAGCCGATACAGACCATAAAAAGGTGAGTCTCTATTGCGGTATTCCTTTTTGTGACACTCGCTGTGTTTACTGCTCCTTTCCGTATGGACTCTATCAGGACTATGATGGAAAAAGGCAATTTTTAACTGCCTTAGGCCGGGACATAGAGGATATGAAATCTATTGTTGAATCGTATGGTTTAACGGTAGATACCCTTTATATGGGTGGCGGTACTCCGACGGTGTTAGGGGATGACGACTTTCACAAAGTTCTAAAACAGCTATCTATACTTGTTCCTGAAGGTCATGAGTTTACCGTAGAAGCAGGGCGGCCAGATTCTGTGAATTCAGTAAAACTACGATCTATGTTAGATCTAGGTGTAAATCGTATTAGCATTAATCCGCAAACTATGCAAGACGATATTTTGCGGCGCATTGGTCGTGGACATAGTGCACGTGATATTGATGAACTGTTACAATATGTAAAAGCAAATACATCTCTAGCGGTAAATATGGATTTTATTGCAGGCTTACCACATCAAACGATGCAAAACATGGTAGAGAATATAGATTATGTATGTCAAAATCTGCCGGAAAATGTTACAATTCATACGTTAGCATTAAAACGTGGTAGCCCATTGTACGATTTAAATATGCAAGATGATATTCCAGCGGAACATCTGGTAGCAGAAATGGTACAATATGGTAAAGAGCGTCTTGAAGCGGCTGGCTATGTGCCATATTATCTATATCGCCAACAATATATGCGGGGGCAGTTAGAGAATATCGGCTATACCTTACCTGGCAAAGCATGCGAATACAATATTCAGATTATGGAAGAGCGACAAAGCATTCTATCCATGGGGCCAGGAAGCTCATCTAAGTGGATGCGCGCCCCTGAATATCGACAATTGAAACAGCATATGCCAAAGGATGTAGATGTTTACCACGCAACGATAGATGCACTATTAGAGAAACGACATAGAATTTGTGAAAAATTTTGGGAGGTTGTGTAATGGCTATTAGAAAACCAAGAGGTACACAAGACTTTTTGCCAGAGCAGATGATAAATTGGCACTACATTGAACAACGTATGCGCGAGATTTGCAAAGTATACGGATTCAATGAAATTCGCACACCTGCCTTTGAAGATACTAAATTATTCTTGCGCGGCATCGGTGAAACTACAGATGTAGTACAAAAAGAGATGTACACCTTTACTACAGGTGATGAAGGTGGTTCTAGCTTCACATTGCGCCCAGAAAATACAGCATCCGCTGTGCGCGCATACTTAGAAAATAAAGTATATGGTAAAGAAGGCCTTACAAAATGGTTTTACATGGGGCCTATGTTCCGACATGATAAACCACAAGCAGGGCGGTACCGTCAATTCCACCAATTCGGTGCAGAGGTACTAGGTTCTCAATCTCCAGTGGTAGATAGCGAAGTTATCTGCATGGTAGTACAATTGCTAAAAGACTTTGGCCTTAAAGACCTCAATGTAGAGGTAAACTCTGTAGGTTGTCCAACATGCCGACCTGTATACCGTGAAAAACTGATTGCTTTCTTTGAACCTAAAAAAGAACAATTATGTAGCGATTGCCAAGAGCGTTTATACAAAAATCCATTGCGTATCTTGGATTGCAAAAATGAAACATGCAAATCTTTGTCCGTAGGTGCTCCTGAAATTCACGAACATTTATGTGGCGAGTGTCATGATCACTTTGAAGAATTGAAAACATATTTAACGGCTGCTAATGTGCAATATACATTGAACCCTCGTCTCGTACGCGGTCTTGATTATTACACTAAAACAGCGTTTGAAGTGCAATATACTCCATTAGGTGCACAAAGTGCTGTAGCCGGTGGTGGCCGTTACGATGGCCTCGTAGAGGAACTCGATGGTCCTCATACGCCAGCGATTGGTTTTGCTATGGGCATGGAGCGTTTATTATTAGCTCTTGAAAAACAAAACTTATTGCCTGAACCAACTGTAGAACCATCTGCATTCGTAGTAGCCCTAGGTGATGCGGCTAAGGTAGAGGCTTTCAAAATCTGCCAAGCATTACATGATGCCTATGTAACCGTTGAAATGGACGGACAGGGCAAGAGTATGAAGGCACAATTAAAATATGCTAACAAAATTAATGCAAAATATGTTATCATATTGGGTGATGATGAATTGGCTCGTGGAGAAGCCATTATCCGATTCATGGATACTAGTGAACAAGAGACTGTATCTCTCGATGCAGTGTCTGAGCGTATAACTTCTTTGGTGAAAGGATGACAATTAGAATGGAAACAATGCAAGGCTTACACCGTACGCACGGTTGTGGCACCATCTCTGAACAAGAGGTAGGTAAAGAGGTCGTATTATGTGGTTGGGTTGAACGCCGTCGTGACCATGGTGGTTTGATTTTCTTGGACTTACGCGATCGTTCTGGCGTAGTACAAATAGTAGCATCCCCAGATCATAACGTAGAATCTTTCCACAAAGCAGAGGATGTTCGTAATGAATATGTTCTTTGCGTGCGTGGTACTATCACAAAGCGTGATGATTCTGCTATCAATCCAAATCTTCCTACAGGTGCATATGAAATGTTCTGTGAAGAGTTGCGCGTATTGAACTCTGCTAAAACGCCTCCATTCTATATCCAAGATGATATCGATGTAGATGAAAATATTCGTTTGAAATACCGTTACCTTGACTTGCGTCGTCCAGAAATGCAACGCAACTTGATTTTACGTCATAAAGTAACAAAAGCTATGCGCGACTTCTTCGATAGCCGCGATTTCTTGGAAATTGAAACACCAATGCTTACTAAATCTACACCTGAAGGTGCACGTGACTATCTAGTTCCTTCCCGTGTAAATGCTGGTACATTCTACGCGTTGCCTCAATCTCCACAAATCTTCAAACAAATCTTGATGGTTGCTGGTTATGAAAAATACTTCCAAATCGCTCGTTGCTTCCGTGATGAAGATTTGCGTGCAGACCGTCAACCTGAGTTCACTCAACTCGACTTGGAAATGTCCTTCGTAGACGAAGAAGACATCTACTCCATGCTTGAAGAAATGGTAGCTCATGTATTCAAAACTGCAATGGGCAAAGAAATTACGTTGCCTATGCCTCGTATTACATGGGACGAAGCAATGGATAAATATGGTTCTGATAAACCAGACCTTCGCTTCGATATGGCGTTTACTGATGTAACTGATCTTGTAAAAGATACAGAGTTCAAAGTATTCCGCTCTGTAATCGACAATGGTGGCGTAGTTAAAGGTATCGTAGTACCTGGCGACGCTGGTATTCCTCGCCGTGAACTTGATGACCTCGTTGAATATGTAAACCGTTATGGTGCAAAAGGCCTTGCATGGGCTTGCTTCAACGAAGATGGTTCCATCAAGTCTCAAATCATGAAGTTCTTAGGTGAAGATACAATCCGCAATATTGGTGAAAAAATGGGCGCTAAAGGTGGCGACCTCGTATTGATGATTGCTGATAAACCTGCTACTGTGGCACGTGCATTAGGCGAATTGCGCCTTGAAATGGCACGCCGCATGAACATGATTGATCCTGATAAATTGGCATTCACATGGGTAACTGATTTCCCTATGTTCGAATATAACGAAGATGAAAAACGGTATGTTGCAATGCACCATCCGTTCACAATGCCACGCCATGCGGATCTTGATAAATTAGAATCCGATCCTGGCAGCGTAAAAGCGATTGCTTATGACATGGTATTGAATGGCGTAGAAATCGGTGGCGGTTCCTTGCGTATTTACCAAGCTGACGTACAAGAAAAAGTATTCAAAGCAATTGGTTTATCTATCGAAGAAGCAAGATCCAAATTCGGCTTCATGCTTGATGCATTCCAATATGGTGCACCTCCTCATGCAGGCTGTGCATTCGGCTTAGATCGTCTTGTTATGTTAATGGCAAAACGTCAATCTATCCGCGACGTAATCGCATTCCCTAAAACACAATCTGCTTCTGACATCATGAGCCAAGCTCCATCTGAAGTAGAACCTAAGCAATTAAAAGAATTGCATATTAAACCAGATATTGAGGAAGAAGAAGAGCAATCTTTAGTGTAAAAACATAGGCAAGAATTGATTAAAATTGAAATGTCAAGTCTTGTTAATTACTAATCTTTCTGATACTATTTATGTATAAGATATCCCTGCCATGTGCGTGTGATATCGCAGTTTTGAGCCAACACATTTACTTCGGGAGTCCGGACTCTCGTCTGAACGTTACGCCCTTACGGGACAACCGCAGGATGAGGAGGACACCCACCTGCCCTAAGCAGGATCAAAACGCGGTACATTACGGCATGGTGGGGCTTTTTTGCGTGTAAAAATAGCGTTAAAATATAAGAAATAGTTAATATATCATAGATTAATCAATAGTTAAGAGCTTATGGATTGAGGTGAGAGAATGGATAGTTTATTTGATTTGACGCCTACAAATACATATGAGCCGCTTCCTGTGCGGATGCGTCCTACTAAATTAGATCATTTATATGGTCAGGAGAAGGCTGTAGGAAAGGGGACTTTCTTGCGTGCTATGGTAGAGAAGGATACCATACCATCCATGCTTTTTTATGGGCCTTGTGGAACGGGTAAAACTACATTAGCTGGCATTATTGCCAAGATGAGTAATAGTCATTTTGTAAATTTAAATGCTACTAATGCAGGCATTGGTGAATTGCGCACCATCATTGAAGATGCCCGTAAGCGTGTTCGTTCTCTGCAACAGCGAACCATTCTATTTCTTGATGAAATTCATCGTTTTAATAAAAGCCAACAAGATGTGCTGTTACCTTGCGTAGAGGATGGCACAATTATTCTTATTGGTGCCACCACAGAAAATCCGTTTTTTGAGGTTAATAGACCTCTATTATCTCGATTGAGACTTATCACATTAGAGGCCCTTACACCAAAGGCTATCGGTCAAATTCTGCGTCGTGCTATTACCGATGAAGAGGTAGGTCTTGGTAAACGTCGTTTACAAGTAACCGACGAAGTACTAGAGGATGTAGGCATCTTCGTCAACGGTGATGGCAGGATGGCTCTCAATATTTTAGAGCAAGCAGCAGCTATGGTTCCCGACGAAGGTACTATATCTATTGAGGTCCTTGAAAAGGTCGTAGGCCGTCGTATTTATACATATGACAAAAAAGGTGATAGCCACTATGATACGATTTCTGCTTTTATTAAAAGTATGCGCGGCTCTGATGTACAAGCTACAGTGCATTATTTAGCTCGTATGATTGAAGCAGGGGAGGACCCGAACTTTATCGCTCGTCGTATCGTGATTTGTGCTGCTGAAGATGTAGGTCTTGCTGATCCTCAAGCATTGATTTTGGCAAATGCTGCGGCTCAAGCGGCTCATATGGTAGGTTTCCCAGAGGCGCGTATTATATTGTCCGAGGCTGCATGTTATGTGGCGTTAGCGCCAAAAAGTAATTCTGCCTATATGGCAATTGATGCAGCTATTGCCGACGTGCGCCACAAGGATTGTGGGCAGGTACCAGATCATTTGAAGGATAGTCATTATAGTGGGGCTAGCAAATTAGGTCACGGGAAAGCTTATAAGTATGCTCATAACTATCCGAATGGCTATGTAAAACAACAATATTTACCGACACCTCTTGTAGATGCCACCTATTACAATGGCATAAAAAGAGGTAGAGAAGAACAATTGCTTAATGACTGGGAAGAACGTCGTAAAAGTTAACTAAATACTTCGATATATGCTATAATATAATGATAAGTTAATTTACTGTAATGTTATATAAGTAAGGGGTTTGTATAGATTTATGGCAGAAGAAAACACTTCCACCAAAAAACGCAACACACGCCGTAAGCGAACAAGTACAAAACAGCAATCAAAGTCCCAAGGCTTTTCTTTGCGCAGCGAAGTTAAAGGCCTTATTGTCATTGCCTTTGCAGTGATTTCTTTGCTCGGGTTCTTTGGCTTTGAGCTTGGTCTTGTGGGTCAAATTTTAACAGGTATATTCCGCTATGGCTTCGGTCTAGGTGGTATTATTCCTTGTTTATGCGTTTTCTGGGTAGGTTGGCGATTATTATATAAGGGCACATTTATTTCCTTTACAAAACGAGGCGTAGTAATGACCTTGTTTTTCCTATTCTTGTTAGCTCTTGTTCCATTGTGGCGTGTTCCTGAGGGGCAGGAACTCATTACTACACAATTGGCTAATCAAGGTGGTGTAGTAGGTGGAGCTATTGCAACATTTATGCGCACTTTATTAGGTAATTTAGGTGCAATTATTCTCGATGTGTTCTTGTTATTAGCCTTTGGTCTTCTTATTACTAGATTATCCTTGCGCAGTGGCTTACAAAAGGCAGCAGATAAAACTCAAGTAGGTTTAGACGTAGCAAAAGAAGTAGCGGCTGAGAAGGTGGCAGTTGCGAAAGAGGTCTTTGAGGACTGGAATGAGCAACGCAAAGAAGCAGCGGAACAACGTAAAGCCTATAACAGGGAAAAAGATACACGCTTTGAAGATGCTGCTGATCAAGCATTAGATAGCTTAGAAAAACGTGGTATTACTACCGATAGAGATAGCTTTGAAACTGATACTTCTATAGATGTGGAACCTATTCCAGACACAGTTACAACTGTAGAGCCGCCAAAAGCGCCTACATCTTGGAAGGAATTAGCTGAATTAGAAGCGCGTAATCGTGCAGCTGAGCAATTGGCTAATATTTCTGATGCATCTGGCGATGCTAAGACTTATGATGCTGATGATTTTGATCAATTTTCTGATACGCATCGATCTACTGGTGATGATTATGTATATGTTCCAGATGAGGATTATACATATACACCTGACGAAGGCTATACTGATGAGTCTGAAGCAGCAAGACATACTGAGGTAAAAGAACCTGAATTTTCCTATCAAGATACAACGATTGGCCCATTGGAAACTAATCATGGGGCTATTGCGTCTGCCGTGCCTGGAACGGGTGCTGCTGCTAGTTCTGTAAGTGCTGGAGCCGGTATGGCAGGCATGGGCTTACAAGTGCCATCCATTATTAGCACTACAGAGGATACAGCCCAAGTTGCAGTATCTAAAGACGGTCAAATTCACCGTACTTACGATAGACCTTACCATTTCCCAAGCCTTGATATTTTGGCGAAAGGGAAGGGGAGTCAAAATAATGGGGAAGAAGTGGCTCACAATGCGATGATGCTTGAGAATGTATTGAGTAACTTCGGCATTACGGCTAAGGTTGTAAATGCTACACAAGGTCCGACCGTTACGCGTTATGAAATCGAGCCTGCTCCTGGGGTGAAGGTTAGCCGTATCGTTAATTTAACAGATGATATTGCTCTTAATTTAGCTGCGCAACATATTCGTATGGAGGCTCCAATCCCAGGTAAATCTGCTATCGGTATCGAGGTACCTAATAAGACAACTGAAGCCGTTCATTTGCGTGATGTTTTAGATTGTAGCGACTTTAAGGATGCTCGAGGTGGTATTCCTGTAGGTCTTGGTAAGGATATTGCAGGGAAACCTGTGATCACAGACCTTGCGAAGATGCCTCACTTGCTTGTAGCAGGTACGACTGGTTCTGGTAAATCTGTATGTGTAAATACATTGATTTCCAGTATTCTCTTTAGTCGTAAACCAGAAGAGGTTAAGCTTTTATTAATTGACCCTAAGATGGTTGAATTGTCTATTTACAATGGTATCCCTCATTTGATGGCGCCAGTTGTAACAGATATGAAAAAAGCAGCAGCTGTATTGCGATGGGCCGTTCGAGAAATGGAGGCGCGTTATAAAGCCTTTGCAGCATCTGGTAAACGTGATATTAAGAGCTATAATGAAGCACACCCTAAGGCGGCTATGCCGTTGATTGTACTGATTATCGACGAGTTGGCTGACCTTATGATGACTGCTCCAGATGACATTGAAGAATCCATTAGTCGTTTGGCACAAATGGCGCGCGCTGCAGGTATCCACATGGTACTTGCTACACAACGTCCATCTGTTAATGTTATTACTGGCTCTATTAAAGCCAATGTACCAAGCCGTATTTCCTTTGCTGTAGGCTCTCAAATTGACTCCCGTACTATCCTCGATATGGCGGGGGCCGAGAAATTGCTAGGTAAAGGCGATATGTTATTTGCTCCAATTGGTGCGAATAAACCAATTCGTGTACAAGGTGCATTTATCTCTGATGATGAGGTAGAAAAACTCGTAGAATTTGTGAAAGCTCAACGCGAGCCAGAGTATGATAATACGGTAACGCAAGAGGCAGAAAAGGAAGCTGAGAAAGAAACTTCTGATGATAATGATGTATACCGCGATGAATTATTAGAGCGTGCGGTAAATCTTGTCATGGAATCTGGTCAAGCCTCTGTATCCATGTTACAGCGTCGCTTCCGCATCGGTTATACCCGTGCAGCACGACTTGTAGATACAATGGAAGACCTTAAAATCGTTGGTCCTAGCATGGGCAGTAAGGCTCGAGAAATTTTAATGAGCCCTGAACAAGCGAAAGCTAGATATTTCTCTGACTCCAATGATGAGCAATAATTGAATGAGTATAATATTACGTAGATTTAGAAAGGAACGAAAATGGCTGAATTAGGCGAAGAATTACGACGTGAACGGGTAAGACGTAATTTAACCTTTAAAGATGTGGAGCAGGTGCTACATATCAAAACAACCTATTTAGAGGCTATCGAAGATGGCAACTATGACATCATTCCTGGACAGGTCTACGTAAAAGGCTTTATTCGTAATTATGGCAATTACTTGGATCTCGATGGAGATCGTTTGGTGAAAGCCTATCAAAGCCAAGTAGGAGATATTGATACCTTTTCTTTGCGCTCTGTGACAAGACAGAAAGCTCAAGCCGCTCCTACTTTGGTACAAAGCGAATTCGTTGAATACCAAACCTCTAAGAAGCGTATGTCTCTGGAAACGCGACAACGAAAACGCCAACGTTCTATCGTTCAGGAACGTATTATTTTAGGCATTATCTTATTCTGTATGGCATTATTTTTACTATGGTTATTCCTTTTCTAATAGTTGATTAGGAATGATGGAAAGGCATTTACACAATCAATGGATAGATTTTTAGTAACAGAACCTTCGGATATGAAGGAACGAGGTTGGGCCGAGTTAGATTTCGTTCTCATCAGTGGGGACGCCTATGTGGACCATCCGTCCTTTGCTCCTGCGGTTATCGGCAGATACCTAGAATCCAAAGGCTATCGTGTAGGCATTATAGATCAACCAGATTGGAATGATGTAGAGGCTTTCAAAAAACTAGGTAAACCGCGTCTAGCATCCCTTGTTACGGCAGGGAATTTAGACTCAATGCTCAATAAATTTACGGCGGCAAAGAAAATTCGCCGTCAAGATGATTACTCTCCAGGCGGTGAAGCGGGTCATCGTCCAGATCGTGCTACCTTGGTATATGCAAACCGTATGAAGGAGGCTTATAGTGATGTGCCGCTCATTATCGGGGGCATAGAGGCATCCTTACGTCGCTTTGGTCATTATGACTACTGGTCAGATACAGTGCGTCGCTCTATCTTAGTCGATTCTAAGGCAGATGTACTCGTTTACGGTATGGGTGAACTTCAAATCGTCGAACTAGCTGATGCGTTAGACCAAGGCAGATTTAAAGAATCCTTGCCGTCTATTCGGGGGATTTGTTACATGGCAAAGGACATTCCTACCATTGATTATGTGGAGTGCCCATCTTATGAAGCTATTAAGGCTGACAAAATGGACTTTGCCGATGCGTTTCGCATCCAATATGATGAACAAGATCCGTTCTATGGCCGCATAGTGGTACAGAAGCATGGTGATCGATATTTGATTCAGAATACACCTGCATTGCCATTGACACAAGAGGAAATGGATGGGGTGTATAATCTGCCCTATACTCGTAAATGGCATCCTAAATACGATGATAAAGGTGGCGTACCAGCCTTAAGCGAGGTACAGTTTAGCCTTGTGAGCCAACGTGGTTGTTTTGGCAGTTGTTCTTTCTGCGCTATTACAAACCACCAAGGTCGTATCATCCAAAATCGCAGTCATGAGTCGTTGATTGACGAAGCTCAGATGATGATTAATATGGATAACTTTAAGGGGTATATTCACGATGTAGGGGGACCTACCGCGAATTTCCGTCATTTAGCCTGTGATAAACAAGCTGTATATGGTGCTTGTAAAGGGCGTACTTGTGCCGCACCAGAGCCTTGTGAGAACTTGAATACAAATCATGATGATTACATTGCTTTACTTCGTAAGTTGCGCAAGTTAAAAGGCGTGAAAAAAGTATTTGTTCGCTCTGGCTTGCGCTATGACTATGTGCTGGCGGATAACAATAAAGACTTCGTGCGCGAGCTCTGTGAGTTTCACGTCAGTGGTCAGTTAAAAGTAGCTCCAGAACATGTGTCTAAACGTGTAACCAACATGATGGGCAAGGCTGGAAAGGAAGAGTTCCTCACCTTTAAATCTTGGTTTGAAGAGGCTAATAAAAAACTTGGTAAAAAGCAATACTTAGTACCATACTTTATGAGCTCTCATCCAGGCTGTGCTTTGGAGGATGCTATCGAATTAGCGGAGTTTTTGCGTGATCACCACATGTACCCTGAACAAGTACAAGACTTTATTCCTACACCGGGTAGTCTGTCTACTTGTATGTACTATACAGGTATTAATCCCTTAGATGGAAAGCCTGTATATGTAGCTAAAAAGGGCAGAGATAAAGCTAAGCAACGCGCTTTGATGCAGTTTAAAAATATTGAAAACTATGACCTTGTTAAAGAGGCCCTCATAGAGGCTAATCGACGTGACTTAATTGGTTTTGGCCCAGAATGTTTAATTCCGCCACGTCCAATTGGTCGCAATACTAGTGAACAGCGTAGTAAGGGGAATACACGCTCTAAATCTGAAAGCTTAAGACGTACGTCGAATAGCAAATCTAATGGACGAGGATCTTCTAATAGTCAATCTAGTTTTAGTAAGGGGAGACCATCTCGTAGTGGTATGACTAAAGGTCGTCCATCTAATAAAAGCCGTGGTGGTCGTTAATTATAGAGATTAGTTTTACTAGTTTCGTTGGGGATACGTTATGTCTTATAGGAGGCATATATGAAACGGTGGATTGCTCCGGGCGTTTTAGCCCTTTTTGTAGTAGGGATGTTAACCTACGGCATGAACTTTTACCATCAAGAACAAATCGAACAGGCAAAAGAGCCAGTTCGCGGTGAAATCACAGTCTACACAGACTTGCCAAATAATTTAACTACAATGCTAGCTGCTCGGTATGAAGTGGAACAAAATGTAAAGGTTACGATCATGCCTCTTACAGAGGATCAAATGGCACAACGGTCAGCGTCAACTGTGGCTGACACATCTGGCGATTTAGTACTCACCTCTGAGGATAATCTCGTTGTAGGTGCTAATACTGGTAAATATGTACCAATCGTTAATGAACGAATTGATGAAGTACGAGATACATTTAAAGATCCTAATGGCTACTGGGTTGGCCTTTGGTATGATCCTATCGTATTTGTTCAGAATGATACCTTCCATAATGGTATTGGCAAGTATATTACTACTTGGGATACATTGGGAAAACAAGGCGACTGGTCTATTATTATGACGGACTTTGTAGCGTCTCAGAATGCAGCAAATTTGCTGTACAATATGGTGGAGTACAAAGGAGAACCAGAGGCTCTTGAATATTTGTATAGCTTGAAACCACATGTAGTACAACATGCTAAATTCCTATCTACTCCAGTACGCTTAACTGCATTGGGGGAGATAAATATTGGGATTGGTAACTTATCTGATGCAGCTCAGTATAATCGTCATGGGTATCCAATTAAGTTTATATACCCTAAAGATGGCACGTCTTACTATGTGACTGGTGCTGCGGTGTTAAAAAACTCAAAGCATAAAGCAGATAGTGTTGAATTTATTAATTGGTTGTTATCTACAAAAACGGCGAAATATATGGAAGAAAATAATTTTACATATATGTTCACCAATCCTGAAATGGATGAGCCGAAGGATTCTATGGGACAAGATTTAGTGCTATGGCCTGTGAATGGTGGCTATACTATGGAAGGTAAAAAGTTATTGTTAAATCACTGGGTTAGTCAAGTACGATTCCGTAAAGACTAAGTCCGTTGAATAGATCCTAGCAATAGGAAAAGAGATAGAGATAGAATCGAGTGAAGAAAGGATATAGAATGGGTAAGAAATTAGGGTATGTTAGCCTAGGTTGCGCTAAAAATTTAGTAGATACTGAAGTAATGTTAGGTTTGTTGAGAGACAATGGCTATACCATTACTGAAGACCTAAGCGAAGCAGACCTTATCGTTGTTAATACCTGCACTTTTATTGAGAAAGCCAAGGCTGAGTCTATTAATACCATCCTTGAGGTTGCTCAATATAAGGAAGATGGTTGTTGTAAGGGCCTTATTGTAGCAGGTTGTCTTAGCCAACAATATCAGGATGAATTATTCCAAGAAATTCCTGAAATTGATGCATTAATCGGTACTGGTGCATGGGACCAAATTATGGTAGCCGTTGATGCTATTGAGCATGGCAATCGTAGTTGTATTATGGAGAACATTACGAACATCTATGATGAACGTATGCCTCGCATTCAGACGACTCCTCGTTACAGTGCATATGTAAAAATTGCAGAAGGCTGTAATAATGGTTGTACTTTCTGTATTATTCCAAAGGTGCGTGGTGCATTCCGCAGTCGTACTATCGAGTCTATTAAGGCTGAAGTAGAACGCTTAGCAGCATCTGGTGTTAAAGAGGTCGTTCTTATCGCTCAAGATACGACTAGCTATGGTATTGACCTCAACGATGGTAAACCATTGTTGACTACGTTGTTAAAAGAATTAACTACTGTAGAAGGCATCGAATGGATTCGTATGCTTTACTTATATCCAACATTCTTCTCTGATGAATTGTTAGATATTATCGTTAATGAGCCAAAACTTTGCAAATATGTAGATATTCCGTTGCAACATGTTAATAACGATATTTTGAAGCAAATGAATCGTCGCGATGATCGTAGTGATATTGAGCGTTTGCTTAAGAAAATTAGAAATGCTCCTACACATATTACATTGCGTACATCTATCATCGTTGGTTTCCCTGGTGAAACAGACGAGCAATTTGAGGAACTTTGCGACTTTGTAAAAGAAATCAAATTCGATAATATGGGTGTGTTTACCTACTCTCAAGAAGAAGGCACACCTGCAGGTGCTCGTGAAGACCAAGTCCCAGAAGAGATTAAAGAAGAACGTTATCACGTTCTTATGTCCATCCAAGCTGCTATCTCTGAAGAGAATAATCGCGACTTAGAAGGTACCATTGATTATGCAATGGTCGAAGAAATTGAAGAAGGCGATAATAATACATTGCTTGCAAAAGGTCGTTTGAAATCTCAAGCTCCTGATGTAGACGGCAATATGTACATCGAAGACTGCGGCGAAGATATTAAACCTGGTGACATTCTCAAGGTACAAGTAGAACAAGGTTTTGCGTACGACGTTGTAGCTACTGTTGTAGAATAATACACTTCGATAGATTCGAGTGTGGAGGTGATCTGATGATTGTAGAACTTATTTCTACAGGCTCAGAATTATTGCTAGGCGATACAGTTAATACAAATGTATCTTGGCTAGCACAAGAGTTAAATAAATTAGGCTATACTATTGCTCATCAATCCGTAGTTGGCGATAATCCTAAGCGAATGGCAGAGGTTTTTCAGCTAGCTAGCACACGGGCTGATATTGTGATTAGTACTGGTGGGCTAGGTCCAACACAAGGTGATATTACGCGTAATGTATTAGCCGATTCTATTGGACGACCTATTGTATTTAATCAAGAGGCAATGGATGAGGTTAAACGTTTCTTTGAAAGTGTAAAACGAACTGTACCCGATGCAAGTCGTCGGGAAGCAGAGTTGCCTGAAGGTGCAAAGATTCTTAAAAATCCTGTAGGCGTAGCTCCTGGTGTTGTCGTAGAAGATGGGGACACTACATATATACTTTTACCTGGACCTCCTGGAGAAATGAAGGGGATGTTCCAAGAGGGCGTAGTACCTTATTTAGATAGTCGTTTCGGTTCGCAAGGTGTTGTTACATCCTATCGATATGGCGTATATGATATCCGTGAAATCGATCTAGAGAACACGTTGATGGACCTCATTAAGAATCAATCAAATCCGACCATAGCTTTGCTCATTAAAAAGGGCTATATCGAGGTTCGTATCACCGCTAAGGCTGACACCTTAGAAGCGGCACAAGCGCTTCTCAATCCTTGGGATACTATTATTCGAGAACGATTAGGCTCTCGGGTAGGCCGTGATTTGACGGTTTCTATGGAGGAAACCCTCGGTCGAGCTCTACTGGAGGAGCATAGTACGATTAGTACTGCTGAATCTTGTACTTCCGGTTTAGTTGGTAAATTACTTACTAATGTGAGTGGCAGTAGTGAGTACTACATGGGTGGTGTTATTTCGTATAGCAACGACATAAAACATCGTGTGCTAAGTGTACCTCAAGACATGCTCGATACGTATGGTGCCGTAAGTGAACAAGTCGCTAAGGCTATGGTGGAAGGGGCAAGAGCTATTGGACAAACGACCTATGCCGTTTCTACTACGGGCATAGCTGGTCCTGGCGGAGGTAGCCCTGAAAAACCAGTTGGTCTTGTGTGGTTTGGTGTTACTGGGCCACATGGCACTGTAGCTCATAAGGCAAATCTAATTGGCAATCGAGATGATATTAGACAAAGTGCAGCAGAGCTAGCACTATATTATGTGTATACTTATATAACAGAAAAGGGGAAATAAAATAATGGCTGTAGATGGCAGACAAGCAGCGTTGGATAACGCGTTAAAACAAATTGAAAAAGACTTTGGTAAAGGTGCTATTATGCGTCTTGGTGAAGCGGCTGATCGCATGAACGTAGAGGTTATCTCTTCCGGTTCTCTTGCTATCGATATCGCTGTTGGCGTAGGTGGGTTCCCTCGGGGTCGTGTTATTGAAATTTACGGTCCAGAATCCTCTGGTAAAACAACAGTAGCACTTCATGCTGTAGCAGAAGCACAGAAACAAGGTGGCATTGCAGCATTTATTGATGCGGAGCATGCTATGGATCCAGTATATGCTCGTAACTTGGGCGTAGATATCAATAATTTATTGATTTCTCAACCAGACAATGGTGAGCAAGCTCTTGAAATTACAGAAGCTCTTGTTCGCAGTGGCGCTGTAGATATTGTCGTAGTTGACTCCGTTGCAGCTTTAGTTCCTAAAGCTGAAATCGAAGGCGAAATGGGCGATGCTCACGTAGGTTTACAAGCTCGTTTGATGAGTAAAGCATTGCGTAAATTGACTGGTATCATCAGCAAATCTAAAACGGTTGTTATCTTTATCAACCAATTGCGTGAAAAAGTAGGCGTAATGTTTGGTAACCCTGAAACGACAACCGGTGGTCGTGCGTTGAAATTCTATTCTTCCGTACGCCTCGATGTTCGTAAAGGTGAATTAATTAAGGCTAATAACGAAAATGTTGGTGCCCGCACTAAAGTTAAAGTTGTTAAAAACAAAGTAGCACCTCCGTTTAAAACAGCTGAATTCGATTTGATGTACGGCGAAGGTATCTCTAAAGCTGGTACACTTATCGATATCGGTACAAATATGGAAATCATCAATAAATCTGGTGCATGGTATTCCTATAATGGGGAGCGTATGGGCCAAGGTAAAGAATCTGCTAAACAGTACTTACTTGATAACCCACAAGTAGCTGATGAAATCGATCGTATTATTCGCGATACATTGGCTGTAGGTACAGAAGAAATCGACGTAATCGGTGAAGAAGTAACTGAAGAAGTATAATCATGAGTGACGAAACGATGCAAGCTGCTATGGATCAAGCATATCGCTTCCTAGCGCAACGATTTCTTAGTTCCTATGAACTAACACAAAAAATGAGACGTAAACAATTCGAGGACCCAATCATTGATCGGGTCCTTGAACGCCTTAGAGAGTATGATTATATCAATGATGAGCGCTTATCTGAGCAAGTATTAGCGTACTTGATGAAAGAACAAAAATATGGGGCCTACATGATTAAACAAAAGATGAAACTTCGAGGGCTTGAGGTTCCCCAAGACATTTCTTCCTATGATGAAGTAAAAGCGGCCTATCGAGTGGTGGAGAAAAAATTTGGCTCCATTCTCAATGAGGACCGCACTCCTCGTGTAAAAGTATTCAACTTTCTCAAATACAGAGGGTTCTCAACAAGCACGATTCAAGTCGTATGTAATGATTTTTATGAATAAAGTATGCTTTTTGAGAGTCCTTGCTAGGCTTGTAAAATCTTGACAGAAAGGGCTTTCAAGTCTAAAATTAAAAATAGCTTTATTTATTTATATGATGATAAGGCTAATTGATAATTTAATGCATGAAGGGCATAAAAAGGAGCATGAAAGCTCAATTTTGAGAATTTAAGAGGAGGTGAGACAGATTTTAGAGTATAGTCTAATTGCAGTGGTAATGGTACTGATTGGACTAGGGGTAGGCTATTTTTTAAGAAAAAATATTGCTGAAGGAAAACTGAATCAAGCTGAGCAAGAGGCTGCACGCATCATCGCTAACGGTGAGCGCACAGCTGAGTCTAAAAAGAAAGAAGCTTTATTAGAAGCGAAAGAAGAAATTCATAAGCTCCGTTCCGATGTGGAACGAGAAAATAAAGATCGTCGTTCTGAACTTCAACGTATGGAACGCCGTATTCTTCAAAAAGAAGAATCTTTGGATAAAAAATTAGACAATATTGAGCACAAAGAGGAAGCTTTACATCGCAAAGAAGCTGAATTAGCCCAAAGCCGTGAAAAGGTAGAAGCTTTGTATGAAAAACAAATGGCAGAATTGGAACGCATTTCTGGCATGACTTTCGAAGAAGCGAAAAATATCTTGTTAACGAATGTAGAACAAGAAATCCGTCATGAAACGGCGATTATGGTTAAGGAAATGGAACAGCAAGCTAAGGATGATGCGGAGAAAAAAGCGAAAGAAATTATCTCCTCTGCAATCCAACGTTGCGCAGCTGACCATGTAGCGGAAACTACCGTATCCGTAGTGGCATTGCCTAATGATGAAATGAAAGGTCGCATTATCGGTCGTGAAGGCCGCAATATTCGCGCACTTGAAACATTAACAGGTATTGACTTGATTATCGATGATACACCAGAAGCAGTTATTCTTTCCGGTTTCGATCCAATTCGTCGTGAAGTGGCTCGTATCGCATTGGAAAAATTGATTGTAGACGGTCGTATCCATCCAGCTCGTATTGAAGAAATGGTTGGTAAGGCTCGTAAAGAGGTTGACCAAACTATTAAAGAGGCTGGTGAACAAGCGACATTTGAAGCTGATGTTCACGGCTTACATCCTGAAATCGTTAAGATTTTAGGTCGTTTGAAATATCGTACTAGTTACGGCCAAAACGTATTGAAACATTCCATCGAAGTATCTCATTTAGCAGGTTTAATGGCAGCTGAACTTGGCTGTGATGTAACATTGGCTAAACGAGGTGGCTTAATTCATGATATCGGTAAAGCATTGGACCGCGAACTTGAGGGCTCTCATGTTCAAATCGGTGTTGATGTAGCTCGTAAATATCGTGAAAGCGCAGCAGTAATCAACTGTATTGGTGCTCATCATGGTGATGAAGAATTCCAAAGTGTTGAGGCTGTATTAGTAGCGGCTGCTGATGCTATCTCCGCAGCTCGTCCAGGAGCGCGTCGAGAAACATTAGAAAACTACTTGAAACGTTTATCTAAATTGGAAGAAATCGCTGAATCCTTCGAAGGCGTTGAAAAATGCTTTGCTATTCAAGCCGGTCGTGAGATTCGCGTTGTAGTAAAACCGGACAAGATTGATGAAGCTGAGTCTACATTACTCGTTCGGAATATCGTAAAACGCATCGAGTCTGAACTCGAATATCCAGGCCAAATCAAGGTCGTAATTATTCGTGAAACTCGCGTTGTGGATTACGCAAAATAATATGCAATAAGCGATAAGTATAGGCTGCAATGTTATCATTGCAGCCTATTGTTATCAAAATGTTGGTAATGGTATCGTTTAATACGGCGTATAGGAATCCTTATGTATTTAGTTTGATAGATAAGGGTTCCTATGATTCGTATTTGGCTGTTACACTATTTTAATAATTTAACTAATTAAAATCTTTTACAAATAGAGGAGTTTTTATTTGTATATCGAATTAATATATATATGGGGAAGGAGGCGTTGGCTATGAGCCGATATTTTGAAAATGAATTGATTGAACAAATCAAAGATGCTAATGATATCGTATCAGTTATATCCGAGCATGTAGCCTTAAAGAAACGCGGCAAGAACTATTGGGGTTGTTGTCCTTTCCATAATGAAAAAACGCCATCCTTTAGCGTTGCCCCTGAAAAGGGTTTTTATTATTGTTTTGGTTGCCATGCATCGGGGAATGTTATTAAATTCCTTATGGAGTTAGAACATTTAACCTTTGTAGAGGTACTAGAGCGGCTAGCTAATCGAGCGAATATTCCATTGCCAGAGGCGAAGCTTTCACCTGAGCAGCGAGCTCGAGATGAAAGGCGTAAAAAACTATATGAAGCTTGTGATTTAGCAGCCACATTTTTCCATAACTGTCTCACACAAACCTCTATGGGAAAGGTGGGGCTCGATTATTTAAAGAAGCGGGGACTTACGAAGGAAACCATAGAACAGTTCAAGCTTGGATTTGCCCCTGATGGTTGGGATAAGTTATATCGTGCCTTCCATGAGCGCGGTATTGATGATTCAATTTTATTAGAGTTGAATCTAGTACGTAAAAACCAAAAGGGACAATTCTATGATTTCTTTAGAAATCGTATTATGTTTCCTATAATGGATGGTAAAGGGCGAGTAGTTGCCTTCGGTGGTCGTGTCATGGATGACAGCACACCAAAATATTTAAACTCCCCAGAGTCATCTATCTTCGAAAAGGGTAAAATACTATTTGCTTTTGATAAGGCGTACAAATCGATTCGTCAGGAGAGACAAGCCATTCTCGTAGAAGGGTATATGGATGTTATATCAGCCCATAACCATGGCGTTACGAATGTGGTGGCCTCTTTAGGGACTGCTTATACAAGAGATCATGGTCATATCTTGATGAGACAGGCTGATGAAATTGTATTAGCCTATGATATGGATGGTGCTGGACGCCAAGCGGCTGCTAGGGCCATTGAATTATTACAAAATACGGACTTTAAGGTGCGTGTTCTCGCCATGCCAGATGGGAAGGATCCTGATGATTATGTACGTAATCATGGTGGGCAGGCATTTAAAGACTTAGTTGCAAAGGCTATGAAGCCTCTCGATTATTTATTGAGTGAGTCTTTAATTAAGCACGATACTAACGATACTGAAGGAAAACAAGCCGTTATGGCTGATGTGTTCCCCTATATTGCAAATATAGATAGTCAAACACAGCGAGATGACGCATTAAAAACATTGGCACTGCCATTATGGCTTGATAATAGTAGCATATTTAGATACTTCCGAGATTATGTGAAAAAAGGACAAATTGAATTAGTAGATACTGCATCAGCACCTTTGCCAACACAGGATTTACCTAAGGGGGATGAGGAAAAATTATTGTCCTTAGCTTTCACTGATGGGGAAATATTATCTCATATGATGAGCTATTTGCCACTAGAAGACTTTCATAAAAATGAATATCGATGTATAATAGAAAAGATATTCTCCCTGTACAAGACAGAAGGTCGCCTAGATGAAACAGCGATTCAGTCTGTTTTAACTCCATCAGAGTATGATATTTACTCTAGATTGGTTGTGATGAGTGACGATAAATATAAGGTACAAGTGCCTGGATTAATCCGCAAGATAAGACTCCATTCATTGCGTGAACAGTATAAAGCGCATTCAATTATGGCGGATCAACTAAAACGGGCAGGAGATTCGACGTTTATTAGCGAATTACATAAATGTCAGGAAATACAGAATTTAATTAGAGAATGGTCTAAGTAAACAATACTATAAAGGAGAGCGCTGTGGCTAAGAAAGTACAAAAAAGTCAAATAGAGGAGATTGTGGAACAACTTCTTGAAAAAGGCCGTAAGACCGGTGTGTTGACACAATCCGAGATTTCAGATGCTCTTCATGAGCAGGCGGAAATTACTGCAGAACAATTAGATGACATTTATACTACGTTAGGTAAATTAAATATTGAGGTTGTTGCTGACATCGATGCAGAAGATGTAGACGAAAATCCAATCGTGCCAGAAGAAGACGCTGAAGAGGTTGTTAGTGAGAAGAATATCTCCATTGACTTAAGCGTAGACTCTGGTGTTAATATCGATGACCCAGTGCGTATGTACCTCAAAGAGATTGGTCGTGTTCCTTTGCTTTCTGCGGACGAAGAAATCGTTTTAGCAAAGCAAATTGAAGCTGGCGCAGCAGAAGATGCTACATATAAAGATATCCAACTTGCCAAAAAGGCTAAGAAAAAATTGGTAGATGCTAACTTGCGCTTAGTTGTCAGTATCGCAAAACGCTATGTAGGTCGTGGTATGTTATTCTTGGATTTGATTCAAGAAGGTAACCTTGGTCTTATTAAAGCGGTTGATAAATTCGACTATACAAAAGGTTACAAATTCTCCACATATGCTACATGGTGGATTCGTCAAGCGATTACGCGTGCTATTGCGGACCAAGCTCGTACGATTCGTATTCCTGTACATATGGTAGAAACGATTAATAAATTGATTCGTATTTCTCGTCAGTTGTTGCAAGATAAAGGTCGTGAACCATTGCCTGAGGAAATTGCGGAAGGCATGGGGATTACTGTAGAGCGTGTGCGTGAAATCCAAAAAATCGCACAAGAGCCAGTATCCTTGGAAACTCCAATTGGTGAAGAAGAAGATTCCCATTTAGGGGACTTCATCGAAGACCAAGACGCAATTGCTCCAGATGATGCAGCTAGTTACATCTTGTTGCAAGAGCAAATTGAAGATGTATTTACATGCTTAACTGATCGTGAGCAACAAGTATTGATCTTGCGCTTTGGTTTGAAGGATGGTAAACCTCGTACATTAGAAGAAGTGGGTCAACACTTCAATGTTACTCGTGAACGTATCCGCCAAATCGAAGGTAAGGCGCTTACTAAATTGCGTAACCGCGGTAAACGCGATAAAATTAAAGACTTCTTATAAGATAAAGAATCTCGTAAGGGTTGTAATGCAGTGTTCTCTAGCACTGTGTTACAGCCCTTTTGTGTTAAAATAAAGATATGATTCATCGTTTTATGCCCATGAAACAGTCATAGAAATACGGTGTACCTTGACTTAGTACTAGCCTATTCGGTATAATTAATAAGCTAGAAACTAACTGTGGGCCTATAGCTCAGGGGTAGAGCAACCGGCTCATAACCGGTCGGTCCCTGGTTCGAACCCAGGTGGGCCCACCAATTATGTTGATATCTACCGTCCTTGAGAATTCAAGGGCGGTTATTTTTATATACTAATAGTAGAGGATATTATGGAACCTAGACCTATGATGGACCGCTTGGAAGCGGTGTTTTCAATCGTGCCAAAGGCTCATGCTATTGCAGATATCGGTACTGATCATGGCTACTTAGCGGTAGAACTCATTAATCGTGGTCGTGCTGAATTTGTCATCGCTGGGGATGTGCATAAAGGACCGTTAGAGTCAGCAAAAGAATATGTTAAGTCCCGTGGGCTTGAGTCTAAGGTAGATTGCCGTTTAGGAGATGGTCTAAAGGTAACTGAGAAAGGCGAGCTAAATGGTGCCATCTGCTGTGGTATGGGCGGCTTTTTGATGCGCGATATTGTAGACGCAGGACCTGAACCATTAGAGTTCTACGTGTTACAACCACAAAATGGGCAAAAAGAATTGCGTCAGTATATGGTACAAAAGGGCTATGTTATCGTTCTTGAAATTATCGTTGAAGATGCAGGTAAATTATATACTGCATTTTTAGCGATTCGCGAAGATTGTATAGAAACGTATACTGGTACACCAATTCAAGAAAATGTGTATGCCGAATTGCCTGAAGAATCCTTATTGTGGTCTGTGGGGGCTCTTCTTGAACAGGAACGTCCACCTCTTTGGAAGAAATACATAGACTATTTGATTTACCAACGCCAATGTGCACTAGATGGTATGACTGATAAATTGAGGCATACTGGTAAATATAAGGAACTAGATGCTGAAGTGGCATTTCTTTGTAGTCTTTTAGAAAATAGATAGAAGGAAGTGAGTTATATGACAACGGTTCAACATGTTATTTCGTTGATGGAACAACTAGCGCCGCGTTCCTATGCTGAATCATGGGATAATGTAGGTCTTATGGTAGGTGATCGCAATACAGTGGTCACAGGTGTATTAACGACCTTAGATGTTACAAAGGAAGCTATAGCCTATGCTATTGAGCATAACTACAATATGATTATTAGCCACCACCCATTAATCTTTAAAGGTTTAAAACAGCTATCTTGCGATACGGTGCAAGGCCGTATGATTAATCAGTTGATTCAGCATAAGATTGCCGTTTATAGTGCTCATACAAATCTCGATATTGCACCAGGTGGTCTTAATGATATGTTGGCAAATCAATTAGGCCTTATTGACATAAAAGGTTTTGTTAAAACTGGTGAAGAAGTGCTATATAAGGTGACTACCTTTGTACCTGAAAGCTCTGCTGATGCGGTTCGTCATGCTATGGGGGCCGCAGGGGCAGGAAAAATTGGCAACTATGAGCACTGTAGCTTTAGTCTTCACGGTGAAGGACGCTTCATCGGTAATGAAGCGTCTCATCCTGTCATCGGTGAAGCAGGTGTTTTAACGGTGGCACCTGAGGTACAAGTGAATGCTATCGTAGATGGTACTCATTTAAGCCAAGTGATTGAGTCTATGAAAGCAGCACATCCTTATGAAGAAGTGGCTTATGAAGTTGTGTCCTTGGTAGGGCCTTCAGCTTCTACTCAGTATTTAGGCAGAGTTGGCCGCTTGCCAAATGCATTAAATATAGATACCTTCCGTGAATGGGTACAAGAAGCTTTACCATTGGCAAATATTCGCTTTGCAGGTATTGCACCTAAGGAGATTCAATCTATTGCGTTATGCTCCGGAGCTGGTGCTGAATTTATTAAAGATGCGGCTCGTTTGCATGTAGATGCATATATTACAGGTGATGTGAAGTATCATGAGGCCCAAATGGCTAAGGAGTTAGGACTCCTTGTAGTTGATGCAGGGCATTTTGGTACAGAATCTATTGTAGCTGATGGTTTGCGAGATTATTTAATCGGAACAGGCCTTTCTATTCCTGTTCAAGCTTTCACAGAGCAAAATGATTTCTTCTTTTTATAATGTTGCATTTTCTTGCAACAAATAGCTTAGCTATGATAAACTGAATTGAAGCAAGTATGAAAGACGGTTGCGAGTCCATAGGACTCGAGGAAAGTCCGAGCTCCATAGGGCAGGATGCCAGATAACGTCTGGCGAGGGTGACCTTAGGGAAAGTGCCATAGAAAAGGAAACCGCCACGTCAGTGGTAAGGGTGGAAAGGTGAGGTAAGAGCTCACCAGCAGTCTGGTAACAGGCTGGCTCGGTAAACCCCATCCGGAGCAAGACCGAATAGGGAAGGGTTAAGGGTGGTCCCGCCTACCTTCCGGGTTGTGTCGCTCGAGCGTGCAGGCGACTGTACGCCTAGAAAGATAATCGTCACCGCGCAAGCGGAACAGAACTCGGCTTATTGATTGCTTGCTTCCATATGTAGGATATAATTTATAGTAGTATATAAGATTGTAGATCTTTGTTAGGAGAACTTCATGGCAATTACAGCGATTACTAGTGTACAAGAATTTGATGAAAAAGTACTTGGATCTAAAGGTTTGGCTATTGTTGATTTTTGGGCTGCTTGGTGTGAGCCTTGCACTGTTATGCGTCCAGAGGTAGAAGCAGTGGCAGAACGCTTTAAAGGGCAAGTAGAATTCTTCAGCGTTGATGCGGAAGATAAAAATCTTCGTGGTATTTTATTGAAAGAAGACATCGATGGCATTCCATCTATGGTATTCTTCCGTGATGGCAAAATGCTTGATTCCCTTGTAGGTTACAAAAAAGCTGACGTGCTTGAGGCCCTAATTAAGGAAATCATGTAACAGACTAATAACTGTTAAAAAATTACAAAAACATAGCATACAGAGCTGTATATAAGAGAAATTACCTCTTATATACAGCTTTTTTGCTTAAATTCTATAGTTATTAGTTTTATAAAGTGTTATAATAAAGTAGTAAGAATGTGATTGTTATCATGAATTTTGAACTTTATCATCTGATAAAGTAAGCTTATAAAAATGATTGCTATCATATCGTTGTAGTTTATTAAGTAATATACATATATTGCGCAAAGTTGTTGTAAGGAGGCTATATTCCGTGAAGAATCGTGTAAACAGTCTATGGACACTCTTCCAAGAGCGCCGTTTGAGTCGACGCACATTTATGAAATCCTGTGTAGCACTCACCGCCATTTTAGGTCTACCACCAACGATGTTAGACACCGTTGTTAAGGCTGCTGAAACAACTGAATTGCCTACGGTAATTTGGTTACATGGTCATGAATGTACTGGTTGTAGTGAATCTTTCATCCGTTCATCCTCTCCATTTACCTCTGATGTTATTTTGAACATGATTTCTCTTGAATATGATGATACTTTGTCTGCTGCCTCTGGTGCACCGTTAGAGGAACATCTAGAAAAAATCATCAAAGAAAAAGCTGGTAAATACATCTTGGCGGTTGAAGGTGGCGTGCCACTTGACGAAGATGGTGTTTACTGCACTGTAGGTGGTCGTACATTTAAACAATCCTTGTTAGAAGCGGCTAAAGGTGCTGCAGCGATCATCGAATATGGTTCTTGTGCTTCTTGGGGTGGTATCCAAGCGGCTAAACCAAATCCAACAAATACAGTATCTGTATCTTCTGTTGTATCTGGCAAACCAATTATTAAAGTTCCTGGCTGTCCTCCAATTCCAGAGGTTATGACTGGTGTAGTAATGCATTATGCATTGTTTGGTCAAATTCCACCTCTTGATGCACAAGGTCGTCCTAAACAATTTTATGGCAATCGTATTCACGATACATGCTACCGTCGTGCCTTCTTTGACTCTGGTCTATTCGTTGAGAAATTCGACGATGATGCATCTAAATCTGGTTGGTGCTTGTACAAAGTAGGTTGTCGTGGACCTCAAACATATAATTCTTGTGGTAACTTGCGTTGGTGGAATGGTTTGTCCTATCCAATTCAATCCGGTCACGGCTGTATTGGTTGCTCTGAAAAGGGCTTCTGGGATAATGACGTATTCTATAAACGCTTACCTGACATTCCATTAGCGAATACCATTACAACTGCTGATACAATTGGTACCGTAGCTGCTGTTGGCGCTACTACAGCGGTTATTGCTCATGGTGCTGCAACCCTTATTCGCAATAAATATCTTGATATTCAAGAGGAAAAACGCTTGAAAGAACAAGGTTTATGGGATGAAACGAAGCATAATAATGGAGGAGGTCACTAATGAAACGCGTAGTAGTAGATCCGATTTCCCGTATTGAAGGTCATTTACGGGTAGAAATAAAAGTTGATGAAGCAAGTGGTAAGGTAGAGGACGCATTGTCTTCTGGTACTGCTTGGCGTGGTATCGAGCTCGTTGCAAAAAACCGTGACCCTCGTGATTTATGGGCCTTTGTACAACGTATTTGTGGCGTATGTACAACAACACATGCTTTAGCATCTTTACGTGCTGTAGAGGATGCATTAGGTATTACGATTCCTAAGAATGCGAACTATATCCGCAATATTATGCATAGCTGTTTAGACGTGCATGACCATATCGTGCATTTCTATCACTTACATGCTCTTGACTGGGTTAGCCCTGTAGCGGCTCTTAGTGCAGATCCAGCTAAAACAGCGCAATTACAAAATGACGTATTAGCTACTTATAATATTAGTGGTTTAGCTCCGGCCGAAACAGCATCTAAAGATTCTGCATATCCTAAGGAGTTCCCTAAAGCAACTACTGCGTATTTTGCAGCAGTACAACAAAAGGTTAAGAAAATTGTTGAATCTGGCCAATTAGGTATTTTCTCTGCTCAATGGTGGGATCATCCAGATTATAATTTATTACCACCTGAGGTTCATTTGATGGCTGTATCCCATTATTTGAATATTCTTGACCGTCAACGTGATATCGTAATTCCTCACGTTGTATTTGGTGGTAAAAACCCTCATCCACATTACATCATTGGTGGTATGCCATGTGCTATCTCCATGAATGATATGAATGCGCCTATCAATACGCAACGTCTTGCTGCAGTAGAACAATCTATTGCATTGACTAAAGACTTGGTAGATAACTTCTATGTACCCGATCTTTTAGCTATCGGCAAAATGTACGTAGAAAAAGGCATGATTGATGGCGGTGGTCTTGCGAAAAAACGCGTTATGTCTTATGGTGACTATCCTGACGATACTTATACAGGTATTTCTGACGGTGACTACCATAAAAAATGTATCGTTCGCTCTAATGGTGTAGTAGAAAACTTTGCATTAGGCGTAGATAAAGCTACATTTATCCCTCTGGAAGGTAAGGACTTCATGGATCCTCAATACCTTAGTGAAGAGGTTGACCACTCTTGGTTCACATATCCAGATGGTACGAAAACACTTCATCCTATTGATGGTGTTACAGATCCTAAATTCACAGGTCCTAAATCTGGCACTAAAGAGAAATGGGAGTATCTTGACGAAGATAAAAAATACTCTTGGATTAAATCCCCAACTTTCAAAGGTAAAACTGCAGAGGTTGGTCCATTAGCAAAATATATCGTTGTATATACAAAAGTAAAACAAGGTATCATTAAAGAACCTACTTGGGCAGAAGCTATGATTGTTCGTCAAATCGATACAGTATCCCAAGTATTGGGCGTACCTGCACATGTATGGATGACAACTATGGTAGGTCGTACAGCATGTCGTGGTCTTGATGCACAAGTAGCGGCAAATATTAGCCAATACTTCTTTAATAAACTTGTATCCAATATCAAAAATGGTGATACTGCAGTAGCAGATATGACTAAGTTTGAACCAAATACATGGGAAAAAGATGCAAAAGGCGTTGGCCTTGTAGATGCGCCTCGTGGTGGTTTGGGTCACTGGATCCACATTAAAGATGGTCGCTCTGCAAACTATCAATGTATCGTACCGTCCACATGGAATGCTTGTCCTAAGACTGCAGCTAATGAACATGGTGCATACGAAGATTCCATGATTGATACAAAAGTAAAAATTGCAGATAAACCACTTGAGATTTTGAAGGTTATTCACTCCTTCGACCCATGTCTTGCCTGTGCAACCCATTTATACAATAAAAAAGGCGAAAAAATCGTTTCCGTCAATACTGATGCATTGTGTAAATAAAGGGTGGTGGACTTATGTTAATACATACTGACAAAAAGGCGTATGTCGTATTTAGTTTATGGCTGCGCATCTTCCACTGGACTATGGTACTTAGCGTAACAGCTTTATTCTGGACTGGTCTATATATTGGTGACCCAGGTTTTGCTGCCATAACAGGCAATCCGGAGCCAACCTTTGCAATTGATGGTTGGTTTTCTATGGAAACTATGCGCCGAATTCATTTCGGTGCAGGGGCAATTTTAACATTCTCCTTTATTTTCCGTATTGCGGCAGGTTTCTTTAATCGTGGTGATAGATTATTACCTAAATTCAACCAAAAACGATATTGGTATGGTCTTAAAGAAGCGATATTACACTATTTAATGATCCCTCAAAAACATGAACATCATTGGATTCGTAACTCTTTAGCGAGAACGGCCTATATGATGGTGTATATTATGTTCTTCTTTGAAATCGTTACAGGTGCTACCATGTACTCCATGATCGATCCAAATGGCTTCTTAGGCACTCTGTTGTCTCCTTTAGTTGGCCTATTTGGTGGGGAATATAATATTCATATGATTCATCACTACATTGCTTGGTGCTTCTTATTCTTTACAATTGTGCACGTGTACATGGCGTTCCGAGAAGACGTTATGGAGGAATCTGGTGAAGTATCCTCTATGGTTTCTGGTATGAAATACTATGCTCATGATCCAATCGATATTGAGGATCTCAATGGTAAACGCCGTCGTGGCGAACGTATTGAGAAACCATCCTTTACTACATATCGTCCAAGCAACCCTGACGATCCTAGAGAAAGAGAATTAAAGAATGATGACTGATACAAGTACTGAGTTCATCAGTGGCTTGGAACAATACGCGGACTCTGAGGGTCCGCGTATTGATTTAAGTAGCCTTTATGATGATGGAAATAATGAAATTGTTCTGCTTGGAGTAGGGAATATATTACTTACCGATGAAGGGCTTGGAGTACATGTTGTAAAAGACTTAAAAGAGTCTTTTGCTTTTACACCTGCCATTACCATTATTGATGGTGGCACTATGGGGATGGAATTACTGACCTATATGAGAGGTATGAAGAAAATCCTTCTCGTAGATGCAATTAATGGAGGAGAACCGCCTGGAACAGTTTATGAGTTCCCTCATAAAGAGTTAGAGCAATATTTTACTGAGCATATTTCTGTGCATGAAGTAGGTATGCAAGATATTTTACGTATCCGCGCCATTCAAGAGGAGCCTCTAGAGGATGCCGTAGTCATTGGTGTAGAGCCAGAATCCCTTGAGATTGGTTTTGAACCAAGTGAGGTTGTTCAACAGGCCTTACCAGAGGTAAAAGACCGTGTCCTTAATGTACTTCGACAATGGGGCGTACAAGTAGAACCGAAATTATAGGAGTATATATGATTGAAAATTACAACAATGTAAGGGCTGTATTAAATGAATTGCGTTTAGCTCTTAAAAACTTGCGTGAGACTGGTGAAACCTATTCTATTTATATTGAAAAAACAGGCCTTACAGAGGAAGAACAAGTGGAAGTATTAGAAACCCTTGGACGTGGTCATATTACAATTAGTTTTAATGAAACTGATCAACCTGTAGAGTGGTATGAATCTCAATTCTCAGGGATTTGGATTGGTACCTTTAAAAATGGTCGTGACGACTCAATTTTGCACACTGTAGAGGTAGCAAAATATCCTGTTGTTGCTGGTGCGTACGAAGAAGATATGGAAATGGCAGAAGAGGATTTACAATCCTGGATTGATGCTGCAGGACTATAACAGAAAAGGACCTTTGAAGTGGATTCCCAAATTAAACATGATTTGGGGATCCATTTTATGTTGGGCATCCTTTTCATTTGTGGCCTTTTTATATAAGTGAAACATGTATTTTTATATAAGTGAAACATGTATTTTTATATAAGTGAAACATGTATTTTTATATAAGTGAAACATGTATCATTGTAAAAGTTATGAAATTGTATTATTATATAAAGCCTCTTTTCTTTTAAGAGAGTTTTGTGGAATAAAAATTTTAATTCATAATAGTGGGGCTAAATTAATAAAATAACTAATTTTTATATGAATATAAAATGAATTAAGGGTGTTTTGGTGTGTTTGTTATCAAAAATCTATCTGATATTTTGATTAACACTTTATAAAATTAGTAATAATCATTATTCCTTAGTTCTGTAGAGAAATAAAATTATTTTATAATTACCCGCATTGAGTAAAATTTCAAATAAATAAATGTTTTATTGATTTGTTGTACTTATATATAAGCTAAATGAAGCGTGTTTTTAGTGATTTTTTAAAAAGTAGCTTATTTACTGGGTTTACAAGAGGAATTTTACCTATTGTTAACCTTGGTGATTTGCCTTAATTTACTAATTAACATAAAATATGTGAGTAAAATACTTTGGAGGATTTATGTTACTTTCTATTGTAGTACCTGTATATAACGAAGAGGAAAACATAGCAATTTTCTATGAAGCCGTCACTGATGTTATGTCAGGTCTCACGTACGATTATGAACTAATCTACGTAGATGATGGATCTAGTGATTCGTCATCTATGATATTACGTGAAATTGCATACAATGATAAACATGTAAAAGTGTTATTGCTTGCTCGTAATTTTGGGCATCAGACAGCACTTACGTGTGGTCTTGATTATGCTCATGGCGATGCAGTTATTACAATGGACGGTGATATGCAGCATCCACCGGCATTGATTCCTGAACTCGTTCGGTTATGGGAATCGGGGTACGATGTGGTGCGCACCATTCGAGATTCAACTGAGGACGCTAGTTGGGCCAAATCTTTCACGTCTAAGTATTATTACAAGCTAATGAACAAGATGGCTGATGTTCCTATTGTGGAAGGTGGATCTGATTTCCGCCTCATGAATAGTAAAGCATTAGGCACGTTGAAACGGTTTAGAGAACATGGTCGTTTCTTGCGCGGTATTGTTGGAGCCTTAGGGTATAGACAAGCTGAGTTGCACTTTGTAGCTCCACCTCGATTTGCAGGGGTTTCAAAGTTTAGTGTGCGCAAAATGATTCGATTTGCTCTCGATGGGGTAACAGCCTTTTCAAGGGTTCCTTTACGGGCCGCTTTGTATGTAGGTGTACTCTGTGGTGGTATGAGCTTCTTGCTTATCTTACATCTGTTGTATGTATACATTACAGGACAAGCCTTGAATGGGTGGACTACGTTAGGCGTATCCATTTTGTTTATTGGGGGGATTCAACTCGTCGGACTGGGAATTATTGGCGAGTATGTAGGTCGTATTTTTGAAGAGGTGAAGCAACGGCCTTTGTATTGGGTTAAGTCAGCTATAAATTTTGAAGAGCATGAAGAGGCTCCGTTACTCGGACCTAGTAGTGCAGATGTATTTATGGCATCAGAGACTTATACTCACAAACGCAAAGAAGACTAGCTGTATTTGTAGATGCAAATAAATAGACGGTTAGTATATTTTGAATAAATAACTTACTTTAAAAGTTTGGAAAGGAAGCATATGAAGTCAAAATATAGTAAGGTTAAAATAACGGCATTAACATTAACTTTTGTGTGTGCCACAACAGCCATGGTTGGCGCAACAACATTACAATATGGTGATAAGGGCAAAAGTGTTACAGCGGTTCAACAACAACTAATTAAGCACGGTTATAATGCTACAGACAAAAATGGTGTATATGGTAAGGAAACGAAATGGGCAGTTCGTCTGTTCCAACAAGATCGTGGCCTTCCAGTGGACGGTATCGTAGGTCCTGCTACGTATAACGCATTGATGGGTGCTCCTCGTTCTACGAAGGCAGTATTGACTCAAAATGCAGCGACTAAAGCAGTAGCAACGAAATCCGCTTTCACAAACAATAATGCGACATCTCGTCGTATTGCTGGTCAATCCATTAATGGCAAAAACGTTAAATTAAATAATATTGCGAAAAATGAAACACCTAGCAGCATTCATGCTATCTTGGCAGAAGCTGACAAATACCGTGGTGTACCATATGTATTTGGCGGTACGACTCCAAGTGGTTTCGACTGCTCTGGTTACGTTAAATATGTATTCGAAAAACAAGGTATTTCCTTACCTCGTTTGGCGGACGAACAATATAACGTAGGTGTTGAGGTTTCTCGTGCGAACTTGAAAGCAGGGGATTTGGTATTCTTCGAAACATATGAGCCAGGTCCATCTCATTCCGGTATCTATATTGGCGATGGCAAGTTCATCAGCGCCACTTCCAGTCGTGGTGTTGCAGTAGCAGACCTTGATACAGGATATTGGGGCGAACGCTACATCGGCGCGAAACGCGTTGTGCGCTAATTTAATAACTAGCTATAAAAGAGGCTATACGAATCAATTATGTTCTGTTGATTTGTATAACCTCTTTTTCTCATTTCTAGAAATATTGAATTCTATCCTTGTATTTGCTATTGTGAAAGTCCGTAAATTCCGCATAATCTCAATGTTTTTAATAGATTTTATGTCGTTTTTACGATATAATGAAGAGTAAATAATTTTAGGAGGAATATACACATGAAGGGTAATGAGCTGCGTCAAGCATATTTGCAGTTTTTTGAAAGTAAAGGACATTTAAAATTAGATACTTTTTCTCTTATACCAGAAAATGATCCATCTTTATTATTGATCGGGGCAGGTATGGCGCCATTAAAGCCTTTCTTTACAGGGAAACTGGTACCTCCTTGTCGTCGTATTACAACAAGCCAAACATGTATGCGTACAGGTGACCTTGAGAACGTAGGTCGCACAGCGCGTCACCATACATTCTTTGAAATGCTTGGTAACTTCTCTTTTGGTGATTACTTCAAAAAAGAAGCTATCCATTGGGCATGGGAGTTCTTAACTGAGGTTATTAAACTCGATAAAAATAGATTATACGTTACTGTATATCCAGATGACCAAGAGGCATATGATACTTGGCATAAAGAGTGTGGTGTAGAAGAAAGCCACATTTCTCGCTTAGAAGATAACTTCTGGGAAATCGGTGAAGGCCCATGTGGTCCAGATAGCGAAATCTTCTTTGACCAAGGTCCTGAACATGGTTGTGATGATCCTAACTGTGCACCAGGCTGTGATTGCGATCGCTACCTTGAAATCTGGAACCTTGTATTTACTCAATTCAATAAAATGCCAGATGGTTCCTATGAGCCATTACAACATAAAAATATTGATACAGGCGCCGGTCTTGAGCGATTGGCTTCTGTATTGCAAGGTTGCAGAACTAACTTCGAAACAGATTTGATTTATCCAATTATCGAAGCTACTGCAAAACGTGCTGGTGTTACTTATAACGATAATCCTAATACCGATGTATCTTTGAAAGTTATTGCTGACCACGCTCGTGCTGTAACGGCATTGATTTCCGATGGTGTATTGCCATCTAACGAAGGTCGCGGTTATGTATTGCGCCGTATTTTGCGCCGTGCTGTACGTCATGGTCGCTTATTAGGTATTGAAGGTATCTTCTTAACACCGCTAGTTGATGTAGTAGTAGATATTCTTGGCCCTGGTATTAAATCCATTGCTGAGAAGAAAGACTTCGTTAAACGGGTAGTTCAAAACGAAGAAGAACGCTTTAACCAAACATTGGAACAAGGTCTTGAGTTATTGAACTCCTTGATCGACACATTGGCTGCTGAAAAAGCAACTGTAGTTCCTGGTTCTGAAGTATTCAAATTATATGATACTTATGGATTCCCTTGGGAATTAACAGAGGAAATCGCATCTGAACGTGGTTTTACAATCGACCATGAGGGCTTCGAAGTTGCTATGAAAGAGCAACGTGAACGCGCTCGTGAAGCTCGTGTTAAAGAAGATGCGAAGGTAGCAACACCAGACATTACTTTCTTGAAAGACGAAGAACTTCTTGAAGATGAGTCTGTTAAAGCATCTTCTGTATTGATGGTAGGTAAAGGTGCTAAGCGTTTACAAACAGCTGCTGACGGTGATGAAATTACGATTATCGTACGCACAACTCCATTCCATGCAGAAGGAGGCGGTCAATTAGGTGATACAGGCTTCATCGTGGGCCCAATGGGTAAAGTAGAGGTTCATAACACAAAACGCTTACCTGAAGGCACAGTATACCATATCGGTACTGTTGTAGAAGGCTCCATCTCTGAAGGGGATGATGTAGCTCTTGAAGTAGATACAAACCGTCGATCTGCAATGGCTCGTAACCATACAGCAACTCATTTGTTACATGCGGCTTTGAAACAAATTTTAGGCGACCATGTTAACCAAGCTGGCTCCTTAGTAACGCCAGATTACTTGCGTTTCGACTTCACTCATTTCTCTCCTGTAACACAAGAGGAACTTGATCAAATCGAAGCCCTTGTAAATGAAGAGGTACTTAAAGCTACTGATCTTGCTATTGCTGAAATGTCCATGGACGAAGCAAAAGAAAAAGGTGCGATGGCACTCTTTGGTGATAAATATGGCGACGTAGTTCGCGTTGTAGAGGTTCCAGGCTTCTCCGTTGAATTATGCGGCGGTTCTCACGTAGGTAATACTGCCTTCGTAGGCTCCTTCCGTTTAACTTCTGAAGCTGGTATCGGTTCCGGCGTACGTCGTATTGAAGCTATTACTGGTCGTGCAGCTCTCGATGCAGCTAAACAAGATCGTTTGACCATCGAACGCATGGCGGGCGAGCTTAAAACTAAAGCACCTCAAGTAGAAGAACGTCTACATCAAGTGTTGGCAGAAGCTAAAGAAACTGCTAAAGAATTAGAACAAATTCGTAAAGAAGTTTCTGCTGCAGGTGCTGCGGATATCATTGCTGGTAAAGTCATGATTGGCGATGTTGCATTTGTAGCGGCTGCTGTAAAAGCATCCTCTATCGATGAATTACGTGACTTAGCGGATATGGGCCTTGATCAATTAAATGGCTCTGGCGTAGTCCTCGTAGGTGCTGCTATGGGTGACGATAAAGTTAACTTTGTATGTAAAGTATCTAAAGACGTTGTTGCTAAAGGTGCAAAAGCTGGTAACATCGTAAAAGCTGCGGCTCAAGTAGCTGGTGGTAATGGCGGCGGTCGTCCAGATATGGCTCAAGCAGGCGGTAAGGAACCAGCTAAATTGATGCAAGCATTAAAAGCTGGTGGTGATGAATTAACATCTATATTACAATAGGCATATAATTTTATAATTATATTTCTACCTGTTATAGAAAAAATTCATAATGCATAAAAAGTTAATGACTATGTACCTTTGATTCAAGTATAATAGTAGGCGAGGTTTCACTTTTACAAGTGAAGCCCGCCAATGTAATAAAAAGGAGGGATACGATGAAAGTTTCTGATGAAACCATGCTATTCCGTAAAGTAGACGATGAACCGATGACAGCAGAAGAAGTGCTTACTCGTGTTTATCAATCTATTCAAGAAAAAGGTTACAATCCAATCAATCAAATTTTAGGTTATCTAATCTCTGGTGACCCAGCGTACATCACTAGTTATAATAATGCACGTTCTGATATTCGTCGCTTAGAGCGAGATGACTTGATTGAGGAATTGTTGAAAGAATACGCAAAGGCTAAACAATTATAATGAGAATTATGTCATTAGACGTGGGCAGCCGTACTATCGGTATTGCCTGTAGCGATGCACTGCTCATGACTGCACAAGGTATTGAAACCATTCGTAGAACATCTCTTGAAAAAGATTTTAATCGCTTACAAGAACTCATTGCTGAATATGAAGTACATGAACTTGTAGTAGGTATGCCGAAGAATATGAATGGTACAAAAGGTGAACGAGCTGAAAAGACTGAAGAATTCGTTGAAAAGATGAAAGAAGTCATCGATTTACCTGTTTCATATTGGGATGAGCGGTTATCTACGGTTATGGCTGAACGCCAACTCATTGCAGCTGACGTAAGTCGTAAAAAGCGTAAATCCGTTATTGATAAAATGGCAGCGGTTGTAATTTTGCAAGGATACTTAGATCGCTTGCAGTTCAATAAATAAATCTTTTTTTCCACAAGGAGGGTTCCAATGGTTGACCAAAACTTTGAAGGTGAAGTGTATTATTTAGAATTCGAAGATGAAAACGGCAATAAACAATACTTCACAGAAGATGTTGTTCTAAACCATGAAGGTCGTGAGTATGCAGTTCTTGTACATGTACAAGACGAAGATGCAGACCACGAAGGTCAAGATGACACATACATGATCTTGGCTAGCATCGAAAAAAATGAAGAAGGCGTAGAAGAATACGTACCTTTAGATGAAGAAGATGAAGTTTTTGAAACTCTAGTAAAATTGTATGAAGAAATGGGTGAAGACGAATAATCGTCTTTAAACATAAATCTAGCGTATTGCGTAGAGCAATGCGCTATTTTTATGTTTGGAGATAGTTAGTATTGAATTATAAACTAAGGTGTTCATTCATATTATTAGCATGACAAAAAACTATAATTGATATATCACATAAGCAGAGGGAAACAAGGTGATTAATACCCTTTTGTGTAGGGGAAATATAGAGTTTATGGTATAATAAAGTGATATATACTGTTATGTTACAGAAAGGAACTCAAGGTCGTGAGAAAAGCCTTAAGATATATTCTAATTCTTGCTATTGTTGGTGTATTGATTGTTGGCGGTGGTCTTGGTGCACTATACCTGATACCTAATACCTTCGCTCAAGATGATGGTACCCAAGTTTTAGTTATTGAAAAGGGTCAAACGGGCTCTGAAATTGCAGATATGCTCTTTGAAAGAGGTCTTATCCGTTCTACCCAAGGTTTTAAACTTTGGTTGTACTTGAGCGGTACTAATGACAAACTCCAAACTGGGCACTACCAAATCCCTAATAAGGTAACTGTGCGCGAACTCATTTCTTTATTACAAGAAGGTCATGTAGAATCTATTCGTGTTACAATTCCTGAAGGATACACAGTTGGTGATATTGCAATCGTTCTTGAAAAAAATCAAATCATGAAGGCAAAGGATTTCTTAGCAGAAGCAAAGACCTTTGTACCATATCCATATATGAAAGGTACAAGACCTGCTACATATCCGGTGGAAGGGTTCTTGTTCCCAAGTACTTATGAAATTCCTGTAGGAGCTACGCCTCGTGAAGTTATTCAGATGATGGCTGATGAAATGAATCGTTACCTTACACCGGCTGTAAAGAAACAAATTCAAGCGCAGCACATGAGCATTCATGACTTTGTTACATTAGCATCTATTGTTGAACGTGAGTCTCTATTTGATGCCGATCGTCCTACTATTGCGGGTGTGTTTAAAAAGCGTTTGGCTCATGGTATTCCATTACAATCTGATGCGACCATTTCCTATGTACTTGGTTACGCAAAAGAAAACGTAACAATTGGTGATACTCAACTACAAAGTCCATATAATACATATGTATCTAAAGGCTTACCACCAGGACCGATTGCTAACCCTGGTAAAAAATCTTTAGACGCAGTATTACATTCTGAAAATACAGATTACTTGTACTTTGTAGCAGATAAAGAAGGTCATAATCACTTCTCTAAAACATACGAAGAGCATTTAGCGGAAGTTAATAAGATTTATGGTGCTGATACTGCAACAAGTGCGACTCCTTCTGCAACTACAGAAATCGCCGCACAAGCAGGTCCTAACTATGACGTAGCAGTAGCAACTACAGAGCCTGACTATAACTATAGTTCTGCAGAAGCGGTGGAAGCAGATTCTCAATATGTTGACGTCGAACCTACGTATAAATACACGCCAACAACTGTTCCAGCAGCTGAGGTTCCAGCTCCTGTACCTGCTCCAACACAAAATCAAACACCAACTCAAGTTACACCAGCTACTCCATCTTATAGTAATAGCAGTAATAATACTTATGTACCGACTACTAATCGTGCACCAGAAACGACTCCGTATGTAGCTCCAAGTACACAAGAGGTACCGCATATTGAAGTGAAACCAGCTGAATCGGTTGATCGATCTACGGTCAACGTGCCTACTGGTAATAGCAATAAATAATGTAGGAGATTGAATCTACTTTCATGACATTAAATAATATTTTAAATGAACAGCGTATTTATGCGATGATTAATGATGTACCGATTTTACGTGAATCCGAGGTTCATCTATTTGAAGAATTAATAGGTTTGTACCGGCCCACCTCTGTGTTAGAGGTGGGCACCGCCATTGGTTACTCAGCTTTATTGATGGCTCCGCTACTCGATAAAGAGGAGGGACACATTACATCTATTGAATTAGATGATGTGCGTCACGAAATGGCGAAATATTATATTAACCAATCCGATTATGCCGATAAAATTACATTGTTGAAAGGCGATGCATCTCAAGTCTTAACGGAACTCACTGGGGAATATGATCTAGTGTTCTTAGATGGTCCTAAGGGGCAATATCTAAAGCAATTAGAGCTCATTTTGCCTCATGTGAAAGAAGGAGGCGTTATCCTAGCAGACAATGTACTCTTTAGAGGCTATGTAAGGGGCGATAAGGAGCCGCCAAAACGGTTCAAAACTATCGTAAAACGGTTAAAAGAATACTTAACATATGTTGAAAATAAAGAATTGTTTAACACCACCATTTACCCTATGGGTGATGGCATGAGTGTGAGTGTGTGGAAAGGGCACAACAAATAATGGCAGAACATTTTATGGAATTGCTTTGTCCTGCAGGGAATATGGACAAGCTTAAAATGGCGATTCGCTATGGTGCGGATGCCGTATATTGCGCAGGCAAACGTTTTGGCTTGCGCGCAGGTAACTCTAATTTTTCCGACGAGGAATTAAAGGAGGCTGTAGAATTCGTACATGCTCATGGTAAAAAACTCCATGTTACATGTAATATCATTCCTCACAACGAGGACTTTGAAGGTTTAGAGGACTATTTGAAATTCCTTGAAAGTATCGGCGTTGATGCAATCATCGTTGCCGATATGGGCATTTTTAGCCTTGCTAAACGCGTGGCTCCAGGTCTTGAACTTCACGTGAGTACCCAAGCTTCCACTACAAACTGGCACACAGTTCAAATGTGGAAAGAGCTAGGTGCTACACGCGTCGTAGCAGCTCGCGAAGTATCTTTAGCAGACCTTAAAGAAATGAAGGATAATGTAGATATCGAAATCGAATCCTTCGTACATGGCTCCATGTGTATTTCTTACTCTGGCCGTTGCCTTTTGTCTAACTACATGACAGGCAACCGTGATGCGAACCGCGGTCAATGCTCTCAATCTTGTCGTTGGAAATATTCCCTTGTGGAATCCAACCGACCTGGTGAATATTATCCAATTGAAGAAGATGAGCATGGTACATATATCTTTAACTCTAAAGATTTGTGCTTGATTCACCGCATTCCAGATTTATACGAAGCTGGCGTAGATAGCCTAAAAATTGAAGGTCGTATGAAATCTGTTCACTACTGTGCAACAGTAGCGAAAGTATACCGTACAGCGATTGATGCATACCTTAAAGAAGGTAAAGATTGGTACGTTCGTCCAGAATGGATTGCAGAATTAGAAAAAATTTCCCACCGTCCATATACAGATGGCTTTGCAGAAGGTCGTCCTGACGAAACGGCTCAAAACTATGGCAAATCTACTAATACACAAAGCCATGACTTCATCGGCTTAGTTATGGGCTACAATGAAGAAGAAAAATACGTTGATCTTGAACAACGGAACAACTTCAAAGTAGGCGATAAAGTAGAATTCTGCCAACCTAAAGGAGACCTTGTAGAAACTGTAATTGAAAAAATGACAGACGAAGATGGTAATCCTATCGACGTGGCACCTCATGCGCAAATGAAGGTTCGTATCTATATGGATACACCACTTGAGCCGTACTCCATGATGCGCCGTGAGTGCAAACCTAAAGAGGATTAATAGCTTACATATACTAATATAAAAAATCTTACATTTGAGTAGTAGTTACATTAACAATGGTGTTTAGATTATAACAGTAAGAGATATATGGAGCAGCTTTGAAGGAGGGCCTTTATGAGTGATACAGCTTTAGAACCGAGTAAATCTATCGGTGCATTTCCAGATGTACCTGACTTACCGACCTCCGGAGAGGAAGCGTATGTGTACTTTCATATAGATCCTACACATACGAACTTCATCAATCGTATCATTGAAGGCTATGAATACTTAGGTGTTATGACCTCTGTAGATACAAGTGGGCGGTGCATGTTGCGCTGTACGCCCTCTACGCGGTCATTGGCTATTGACGTATTACGTAGTTTATCTGATTATGTCACTATCGAAAATTAAGTATATTGTTGGTTTTATCTATATCTAGTGTGCACCTATGTAAGTCTGTTACAGCATCTTATAGGGCATACAACTAGAACCAAGTATATGAATAGTAGAGAAATGAGAGTATATCTATGAAACAATCTATTTTGAAACGTGCATTATTAACAGCTTGCCTTGGTGTATCTATGGCAGGTGTGGCTATGGCAGGCCCTGTAGGTCCTGTCATCATTCCTCAAGCAGGGGATGTGGTTATTATCAATCATGGCCCTGATATGACTTTCACAGGGAATATCAATTTTGATGTGGAAAGCCAAACCAATAATAATCTACAAATTGGTTCCACAGTAATTCCTAATGTTGTATACGGTGCAGCATTCAATAAATTAGGTGCACCAGATACAATTATCCCAGCGCAAACTTACGTATATGTAGGCACAAAAGATGGGGCGAATGCTTTCACAGAAGCTAGCGATGCTGACAAAAAAGGGGCTAACTGGAACGTAGAAACGTTGAAAAAAACTAAAGCTGGCGATGTGCAATTGGCGAGCCGTGGCATTCCTGAAAAGCCATTGGCAAATCAAGTAGCAACCATTAAAGATTCCATTATGCTTAGCGCCGTAGACCTTAGTACAACAGAGGTAGGTCGCAATAGCAAGGGCGTTCTATACATGACTGTACCTAAGGAATTGAAATTGACGGCTGATACTGCTATTCCAGAAGACGTACGGGAAACAATGCCAGCTATGTTCCGTGGCAAAATGGGTGATTCCCTCATGGTAAACCTTATGCCTCTCAATGAAGAGGAGAAACAACAATTAGCGGCAAATCCACATAATGCAAATACAATCGTATTTAATCGTGGTATGAGCATGGCGAAAATGATTGGTTCCTCTGCACGTACCAGCAAAGTGTACACATACATGAAGGACCATTACTTAAACCTCGTTATCGTAGCGAAAGATTACGACGATAATGGTGCTCGTGGCAGTGGTGTTATGATGGTTTCTAAACAAGATAACTCCAATGATGTGCTCTTAACACTTTACAAAGGCCCAGATCTTTCCAATAGTAAGTTGGAAAAAGTAATTGGTGCTATGTTATCTACAAACTTCAAACGCTAATAATCTAGCCTATGTACAGTGTGCTATAGTACAGCCACATTGGTTAGCGTATATATGATAATCTTAATAAATGGCTCGAGTTTGATATGTACCCCTTTTAATGGACAACCCGTAAAGGGGGTACATATCAGTTATATCGGGCCGTTTTTATATGGTGTGTTTAAAGGCGTTTCATTAATTTATAGATTTTCTAAAATTTACAGTTAAACTGTATTGAATTTTTTAATTCTCTATGATACTATAATCTAGTAAAAGTGATGCAAAGGACATGATTCTCATATCCCTGTGTGCCAGAGAGAGGCTGATGCTGGAAATGCCTTACACATATATTAGAGTTACCCCCTTTAAACTGATTTGTCGAACCTAAGTAGGCAAATACGGCTGCCACCGTTATCGGGCTTAATGAAGTGAATTACTATACATATATATTTGTATAGGTAGTTAACTAGGGTGGAACCGCGAATGATCTTCGTCCCTTGTTTGTAGGGATAGAGGGTCTTTTTTTATTACTAAAATCCAACTATCCTAGTGTATAAATTGGAGGAAAGAAAAATGGCAGATGTAAAAATCATTTTACCTGATGGTAGTGCAAAGGAATACGCTGCTGGCACTACTCTTGGGGAAGCAGTAAAACAACTATCTAACAGCTTGGCTAAAAAAGTACTAGCTGCTAACGTAAATGGTGAATTAACAGACCTTCGCGAAGAACTCGTAGATGGTTCTGAAGTAGCTTTCTTAACATTCGAAGAAGATGGCGGTAAACATACTTTACGCCACACAGCTTCTCATATTTTGGCTCAAGCGGTTAAACGCTTATGGCCTGAAGCTAAATTGGCTATCGGTCCTGCTATCGATAAAGGCTTCTACTATGATATCGATATGGAACATACTTTGACTCCTGAAGATTTAGGCAAAATCGAAAAGGAAATGAGCCGTATTGTTAAAGAAAACTTGCCAATTACTAAATCTGTAATGTCTCGTCAAGAAGCTATCGAGTTCTTCAAATCTAAAAACGAAGACTACAAGGTAGAATTGATTGAAGATCTTCCTGAAGATGCTGTTATCTCTTGCTACTCTCAAGGCGATTTCATCGATCTTTGTGCAGGCCCTCACGTGGCATCCACTGGTAAGGTAAAAGCTTTCAAATTACAAAGTATTGCAGGTGCATACTGGCGCGGCGATGAAAAGAATAAAATGTTGCAACGTATTTACGGTACAGCATTTGAAAAGAAAGAAGAACTTGATGCATACCTTCACTTGCTTGAAGAAGCAGCTAAACGTGACCACCGTAAACTTGGTAAAGAACTAGGCTTGTTCGTTATCAAAGAAGAAGGCCCTGGATTCCCATTCTTCTTACCAAAAGGTATGGCACTTCGCAACGAATTGGAAAACTTCTGGCGTGAAGTTCACCATGAATTTGATTACGAAGAAATTCGTACACCAATCATCTTAAATAAACAATTGTGGGAAACATCTGGTCACTGGTTCCATTACCGTGAAAACATGTACACTACAATTATCGATGATGAAGAATATGCAATTAAACCAATGAACTGCCCAGGTGGTATCTTGGTTTACCAAAACGAAATGCATTCCTATCGTGACTTCCCATTGCGTTATGCTGAACTTGGTTTAGTTCACCGTCATGAATTATCTGGTGCATTACATGGCTTGTTCCGCGTACGTGCCTTTACTCAAGACGATGCTCATGTATTCATGTTGCCAGATCAAATGCAATCTGAATTGATGAAAGTTATTGAATTATTCGACCGGATTTACAGCCAATTTGGTTTGAAATACCATGTTGAATTGTCTACTAAACCAGACAATGCAATGGGTGATGATGCAATTTGGGAAGCCGCTACAGAAGCATTGCGTAATGCTATCGAAGCCAAAGGTATTCCTTACGTAATTAACCCTGGCGATGGCGCATTCTACGGTCCTAAACTTGACTACCATATCGAAGACTCCTTAGGCCGTACATGGCAATGTGGTACTATCCAATTGGATATGAACTTGCCTGAACGCTTCCAAATTGATTACGTTGGCGAAGATGGTCAAAAACACCGTCCTATCATGATTCACCGTGCATGCTTCGGCTCCATGGAACGTTTCATCGGTATTTTAACTGAACACTATGCAGGCGCATTCCCAACTTGGATGGCTCCTGTACAAGTTAAAATCTTGCCTATCTCTGAAAAACATGTTGAATATGCTAAAGAATTGGCAAAACAAATGCACCGCGACTATGTACGTGTAGAAGTGGATGATCGTAGCGAAAAAATTGGCTATAAAATCCGCCAAGCACAAATGGCAAAAGTTCCATACATGCTTGTTGTGGGTGATAAAGAAGTTGAAGAAGGTACAGTTAACGTTCGTAAACACGGTGGTGACGAATTAGGTTCCGTACCATTTGAAGAATTCTTCAATTCTATTAAAATCGAAATCAAAGAACGTAACTAACCTTAAAGGGATTAGTTATTTCTGATGACTCTATAAAAGGTAGGGTTTGGTTCTCACTAAGTGAACCAAACCTTACCTTTTTGTTTTCCTCTAAATAAAGTTTTTAGACAATTAAATAATTCAGAAGATTAAGAAATATATATTGCATAATTTTCACTAAGCTGTATAATTTAATGTTAGTGAACTTAGTACGAATATTAAGTTGACTTATATTCTCTTTAATTGTTACCTGTGAGTAGCGAAAGGAAAAAACTATGAAAGATGTAAATTCATACGGCTGGAAAGCTGTCATTGGTTCTTCTGTCGGCTATGCCATGGATGGTTTTGATCTCTTGATTCTAGGCTTTATGCTAACCTTGATATCAGGGGATTTAGGTTTGTCTACGGGACAAGCTGGTTCGTTAGTTACGTGGACCTTAATTGGCGCTGTATTAGGTGGCTTCGTTTTTGGTACCTTATCGGATAAATATGGCCGTGTTCGCGTCTTAACGTGGACTATCGTACTCTTTGCCGTATTTACTGGACTCTGTGCCTTTGCTCAAGGCTATTGGGATCTACTTATTTACCGTACAATCGCTGGTATTGGTTTAGGTGGTGAATTTGGTATCGGTATGGCATTAGCTGCTGAAGCGTGGCCTGCGAAACACCGTGCAAAAGCGACAAGCTATGTTGCTCTTGGCTGGCAATTAGGCGTATTGGCTGCTGCATTATTAACACCGTTATTAATTCCTTACATCGGATGGCGCGGCATGTTTATGGTTGGTATTATTCCTGCCTTTGTGGCCTGGTTCTTCCGTGCGAAACTACACGAACCAGAAATCTTTGTACAAAGCAAAGAGGTAAATGAACATTCCCATAGTGAATCCTTTAAATTACTTGTGAAAGACGCAGCCACTACGAAAACATCAATTGGTGTGGCTATCTTAACATCCGTTCAGAACTTTGGGTACTACGGTATTATGATCTGGTTACCTAACTTCTTGAGTAAGCAATTAGGTTTCTCCCTTACTAAATCTGGTTTATGGACTGCCGTTACAGTATGCGGCATGATGGTTGGTATTTGGTTATTCGGACGATTAGCGGATAAACTTGGTCGTAAACCTACATTTATCCTGTTCCAAGTATGTGCTGTAGCTTCTATTTTGATTTACTCCCAATTATCTGATCCAACAGCGATGCTATTTGCTGGCGCTATTCTAGGTGCCTCTGTAAACGGTATGATGGGTGGCTACGGTGCCTTGATGGCAGAAGCGTACCCAACAAGTGCTCGTGCAACAGCTCAAAACGTATTATTTAATATCGGTCGTGCTGTAGGTGGCTTTAGCCCAATGGTGGTGGGTATGATTATCTCTATGTACTCCTACCAAGTGGCAATCGCCTTCCTTGCGATTATCTATGTAATCGACATCCTAGCAACAGTATTCTTGATCCCTGAACTAAAAGGTAAGGAACTAGAATAGGAAAAGTAATCTAATACAATTAAAAATCCTACAATTTCCGGAAATCAGAAATTGTAGGATTTTTTTAGTTTATTAATGTTAAGCAATTCCAATCCAGTGCCAGTATGTAAGTGCGAATATGAGCATCATTACATAGCCGATGATAGTCAATGGAATGCCTGTAGTCATAAATGTTTTTACATCAAATGTATCTGTACCATAAGCTAGCATGCCTTGTGGCGAGTTTACTGGTAATACTAGACCAAAGCAGATCGCATATTGCATGAGCATTGTTACTCCTAAAGGGTTAAGTCCTTCTGCGCTATGGCTCATAACGATAGAGATTACAATTGGAATCATCGCGGAGGATAGAGCTGTAGCAGAGGCAAAGCCTAAATGGATAACAATAAGGAATGCAGCCATTACAGCAATTAAAATGAATACGCTCGCTGTTTCGAGGGAGAATGCATTAACAAATACTTGAGCAAGCCATGTAGCGGCTTTTGTTTTTAGTAATACTGCACCAAGACCAATGCCTGCACCAAACATTACAATAGAACCCCAGTCGATATTTGGTTGGGCAAATTTCCAGTCCATAATACCGATCTTAGGAAAGAAGAATAAAGCGATGGCTACAATTGTTGTAGTTGTAGTATCGATAGAGTGTAATTTGCCACCTGTAGCCCACAATGCAAGTAGGGCGATAGAAATACATAATAATTTCTTTTCGTCAAAGGACATAGGACCAATTGCTTCACGCATTTTTGCGAGCTGTACATCACCACCTACGAGCTCTTTAAACTCAGGTTTAATAAAAGCTTGCGTTACAAAGTAGGTGATAATAACCATGATAATGGAGAACGGAGCAGCTGCAGTGAGCCAATCAATCCAACTTACAGCACTTTTCATTTGTGTTTGCATAAAGCCAACAGCCACAAGGTTTTGGGCCGCTGCCGTTTGAATCATGATGTTCCAGAATGTATCTGCCTGTATGGCACCTACCATGAGAAGAGCTGCTACACGGCTTTTACGTTCAATACCTAAGTTTTCGACAATACCAATAATAATTGGTGCCAAGCAAGCAATACGAGCCGTCGCACTTGGAACAAAGAAAGCAAGGATAAGACCTGTAATAATAACACCTAAATAAATACGGCTAACCTTCGTGCCTACACTAGATAAAACCATCATGGCAATTCGACGATCAAGTCCTGTTTTACGCATAGCTACAGAGATAAACATAGCGGCACCTACGAGAATCATGGCAGGGGAGGAATAGCCAGAAATAATAAGTTTTAAAGCGTTGGCTGTACCCATCGCCTTAGCCGGTGCCTCTGGATTTGGTGAGAAACCTAATAATAAGGCGGTGAGGGCCGTAATCATAGTGGCACTTACAGGATAGGATACAGCTGAAGTCATCCATAAAATAATAGCAAAGGCAAGGACACCAATCATACGATGGCCACCAGTAGATAAGGTTTCAGGTGTAGGTAATAATAAAATGCCACCTAGAACGATGAAAGATAGAATAAGACCAATATTTTGAGCAGTTGTACGTGCCTTTTGAGGAGGGGAACTGTTTGTCGCACTCATAATAAAACTCCTTTCAATTTGTGTAATACCTATTACTGTATAATAATAAATAAGGTAAACTATATAAACTAGACTATCCTATAAAGTATACTATTCTACAAAGTACACCATCCTATAATATACGCTATTCTATAAAGTACACTATATCAGCTAGACTATTCTATAAATATTATTGTATCGTATTTTCTATAGAATTAGTTGTATAATTTATAAGAATATTGTATACATACAGAGAGAGCGGTGTCAGTAAGTATACCTATATACAGAATTTATAATGTCTGTTATACTATAAGAGTTGTAATAACAAATTCATTGTTAAAAGCTCAATATTTTTTGTTGACTTTCACCAGTCTATTTGTTATTATAATTAAGTAATTTATGAAGCAGAGGCCATCCGCCACTCACCTAATACCATGAAGTATGAGGTTAATATAGAGAATTCTATTCGGATGGTGTTTGCCGTCCGTTTTTTTTATTCTCTTGGAGGTGAACGCTATTAGCAAGGATACACCACGCATTAATGAAGAAATTCGTGCTCGTGAACTTCGTGTCGTAGGTCCTGAAAACGAACAAATCGGCATTATGTCTGGCCGTGAGGCATTGGCATTGGCTGAAGAAAAGCATCTTGATCTTGTGGAAATTGCACCTAACGCTAAACCACCGGTAGCTCGTATTATGAACTACGGTAAATATCGTTATGAACAACAAAAACGCGAGAAAGAAGCGAAAAAGAAACAAAAAATCGTAACTTTAAAAGAAGTTAAGTTACGTCCACATATTGAAGACCATGACTTTTACGTAAAAATGAAAAACGCATCCAAATTCTTGGGTGAAGGTAACAAAGTAAAAGTAACTATCATGTTCCGCGGTCGTGAACTTTCACATCCAGAACTTGGCATGGCAGTATTGACACGTTTCGCTGAAGAACTCAAAGAAACAGCGTCTATTGAAAAAGCAGCTAAATTAGAAGGTCGTAACATGACCATGATTTTAGTAAGTAAATAAGGTATTGGGAGGATTATAATTATGCCAAAAATTAAAACTCGTCGCGCAGCGGCTAAACGTTTCGCAGTAACTGGTACTGGTGAATTCAAGCGTGCAAAAGCTTTCAAAAGCCACATTCTTGAGAAAAAATCTCCAGCTCGTAAACGTAATTTACGTAAAGCTACATTGGTTGCAAAAGCTGACCACAAACGCGTAGCTAAATGCTTACCATACGCTTAATCGTTAACTATTAGATTGATAACATCGCAATTTAGGAGGAATATACAATGGCAAGAGTGAAAAAGGGCGTTACAGCTCATGCACGTCATAAAAAGATTTTAAAATTAGCTAAAGGTTACCGCGGTACACGTTCCCGTTTGTTCAAAAAAGCTAACGAAACAGTAATGAAAGCGTTGTATTACGCTCGTCGTGACCGTCGTGCTAAAAAACGCGAATTCCGTCAATTGTGGATCGCTCGTATCAACGCAGCGGCTCGCATCAATGGCACAACTTACAGCCGTTTCATCGCTGGTTTGGCTAAAGCAGGCGTTGAAGTTAACCGTAAAATGTTGGCTGACTTGGCAGTTAACGATGCAGCAGCATTCGCTAAACTTGTTGAAGTAGCTAAAAACGCTTAATAGCATAACAATACAGACTAAGGACTCTCTTTGGAGGGTCCTTTTTGGCTTATAGGACAAAAAGTGTGTGTAAAAACCCTTATAATACTAGATATTTACTAGTGTTATAAGGGTTTAATCTTTTTTTGGAGAAGTTTGAGGGTGGACAAAAAGTGTGGGTGAAAACATCAATTAACCCTTGTAAT